>CAZWGD010000117.1:0-7121 GCA_964633235.1 uncultured Desulfobacteraceae bacterium
CATCTGACCTATCTGGTCCTGCAGTCCAAAAAAGAATTTCCCCTGGATTTTCCCGACCTGGCGGCGCGCATCCACTCACAAACCCCCAACCGCCTGCTCACGGCGATATGTGAGGTCATCAAGGAAGGCACCGGCTTCCCCAAACTCCTCAACGACGAGGCGGTTATCCCTTTCCTGCTGGCCAAAGGCGCCAGTTTGGCGGAAGTGCGGGACTATTGCGTTTCCAGCTGCACCGAGGTTCGGTTGATCAATCGGGATACCTACATGGTCGGCAACATGTATATCAACCTGGGCGCCGCCCTGGAAATGGCTTTAAATGACGGCTATCTAGCCTCCCGGGGCCCTGAACGTTTCGGCATGCCGACCGGTGATCCCCGGCGGTTTAAGACCTTCGAACAGGTGGCGGAAGCGTTCAAACAGCAGGTAAAATACCTTACGCGCCATGCATTTATTCAAGATCGCATTCACGCCACGATCAGACCCGGCCTGTTGGCCTCGCCCCTGCAGTCCTGCCTGCATGACCTCTGTATGCACGCCTGTCGAGATATACAGGAAGGGCAGTTTGAGGAAGGGATCGCGCCCGGATTCTGGGACCCCATCGGATTGGGCACGGCCATCGATTCCCTGGCCGCGCTTAAGAAGCTGGTATTCGACGACACTTCCGTCAGCATGGACCAATTGCTGGATGCCCTTGCTGATAATTTCGAACATATGGAACTGCTGCGGCGCAAATGCCTCAATGCCCCCAAATTCGGCAACAACGACCCCAATGCCGATGACATCGGCCGTGATTTGGAACATTTTTTCAGGTCGATTTCCCATGGATACACCAACATCAGCGGTGGCAAACTGGACGTACGCTATGTCCCGGTAACGTCTCATATTCCCTTGGGCCGGATTGTCGGGGCGCTGCCCAACGGCCGAAAAGCGGGCCAGCCGTTGTCCGAAGGCATGTCGCCTTCCCAGGGCTGCGATTACAACGGCCCCACCGCCTCTTTGTTGTCCCTGGCCCACACCAAGACAACCCCGTACCAGGAGGGCGGTGAGGGTGTGTTGAATATGAAACTCAGCCCGCAGGTTGTCGCCGGGGAGGCAGGAACCAACGTCCTGGCCTCCCTCATCCGCACCTGGTGCGACCTCAAGCTCTGGCATATTCAATTCAACATCATCAACACAGAGACCCTGAAAGCCGCCCGCAAAGACCCGGATACATACCGCAACCTGCTGGTTCGCGTGGCAGGTTACAGCGCTTACTTTGTGGATCTGTCGGCCGAACTTCAGGATGAAATCATACGCAGAACCGAGCACGGCAGGGCTGCTTAGGGGACCCTCATCGCCTTACCAAGGCTCTGAATGATGAAAAACGATACCGCTAGGGGATGCATATTTAATATCCAAAAATTTTCTTTGCACGACGGCCCCGGCATCCGTGATCTCATATTCATGAAAGGGTGTCCCTTGCGCTGTCGGTGGTGCTCAAATCCCGAGTCCCATAAAATCGATCCTGAAATTGCCTACAATGCCGCCAGGTGTATCGGGTTCGAGGGGTGCGGATTATGCCAAAACGTTTGCCCGTCAAAGGCAATTGAGAGGTCACCTGACGGACGGGTGAAGATTGATCGCCGGCGATGCAACCACTGTGGAGACTGTGCGGATGTATGCCCCGATAAGGCCTTGGAACTTATCGGGCGGCAGATAACGATCGGTGACATTCTAGAGATGGTATCCGCCGATGAAGGATTTCACTTTCGATCGGGTGGCGGCGTCACCGTCGGAGGCGGGGACCCCATAGTCCAGGCCGATTTCATAGAGGCATTGCTGGGCGCATGCCGAGGGCGGGGGATTGCCACGGCCATCGAAACGGCCGGGTTTGGTAGTTGGAAACAGCTTGAAAAGATGTGCCGCTACGCGAACCTTGTTTTCTTTGATGTTAAGAGTATGGACGATGAAAAACACAGGGCCTTCACCGGTGTTTCCAATGTAGGCATACTGGAAAACCTGAGTAGGCTGCCTGCCCGTTTTCCGGATATTCCCATCGTTGCCCGCACACCGATTATTCCGGGATTCAATGATACCGACAAAGACATTGCAGCCATCGTGGAATTTCTAAACAGGATCCGGACCCTGGAAAAATATGAACTGCTTGGTTACCACAGGTTCGGTGTGGCAAAATACAGACGGCTGGGGAAAACTTACCCCTGCCCGGATATAACGCCTCCCACCCAGGAATGTATGCAGCGCTTGGAAGTCATTGTGAATGATCGATTAGAATCTATCCATAAATGCACGATTAAAAAAAATGATGCCAGATAAAAAGGTCATTCGACCCGAGATCAGGGTTTTGAACGAAGAGCAAAAGGATCGCATCCACGCGGATGCTTTAAAAATCCTGTCTTCTGTCGGCATACGTGTTGAGTCCGCCTCGGAAAGGGAAATTTTTCGCAAAGCGATTGGACCCAAGGCCATAAAGGGCGACACTGTTCATATCCCATCAGAACTCATTCAAGCCGCTCTGGAGACAGTGCCTTCCGCTGTGGATATTTACAACCGCAGAAGGGAAAAGTGCATTCACCTGCCGGGCAAAGCCCGATTCGGATTGGGGGTCACGACCCTTTATTATCAGGACCCTGAAACCGACCAGCTCTCTCCTTTCAATCGCCAACATCTGGAAACATGTGTTCGCCTGGGTGATACACTTGCCAGTTATGATTTTGTGGCCACACCCGGTGTTCTACATGACGTACCGCCGCACACCGCTGATTGCTGGGCCACCCTCGAAATGACCGCTCACACCGCCAAACCGCTGGTGATCCTCGTGTCCAAAACAGAAGCACTGTCCGACGTGCTAGACCTTTTGGAACATCTCCATGGGAATCTCTCCACCAAACCCTGTGTCATCCCCCTGATGACGCCTATTACCCCGCTTTTTATCGATGCCGGCACCTGCGACCGGATGCGGGTGTCCATTGAACGCGGATTGCCCTTTATCTACGTTAACTACGGCATGGCCGGCGCCAGCACCCCTATCACACCCTACGGGTCGCTAGCCCTGTTAACCGCCGAGATCCTCGCCGGAGTAACCCTGAGCCAGCTTGTCCGTGAAGGTGCTCCACTGATCGCCGGCTGCCTGAACGCTTTCATGGACATGAAAAGCATGGTGAACTTTTACGATCCCGCGAGCTATTTGCTTAACCTGGCCTGCTCCGAGATGATGGCCTTTTACCGGATACCTCACTACGGCAACTCCGGAAACGCGGTGGGGTGGGGGGCTGACCTTACAGCGGCCGGACATCAATGGATGAACCATCTCCTGGCCTGTTTGGGTACAAGCGGCATGGCGGTCTTTGTGGGCACGGTGCTGGGAAGCAAGGCCTTTTCACCAAAGCTGGCTGTCTACGCAGACGAAGTAATCGCTCAGGCGCGTTTGATAGCCGATGGGTTCACCATGGATGAGCATGCTTTTCTGGAGGGCGAAATTGCCGCCGTGGGGCCGGCGGGCAGTTTTCTCTCATCGGAAAGCACGTTTGATCATTTCAGGCGGGCCTATTTCGAAAGCGCCATATTTCCCAGATATTCGATGGAGGATTGGCAAACTCAGGGATTTCCCAAAACAGAGGCCTATCTGAGTCGATATACAGTAGGGTTGATTGAAGATTTCAAACGCAGTGACGAAAGCGATGCAATCCTGGAAAAGGGCGAGGCGTTTATAATCAGCAACCTAAAACCCGGCTCCTCGTGAGGTAAACAGCCCCAAGATCACACTGTTTTCTCGGCTATTCTGGGCAGCTTGAAAAGCTTGCGCCGGGCATGCCAGCCGTGCAGGGCGGCGGAAGGATTGTTGCCGGTCATCCTGTCCTTTACGATCAGCGTGGATACCGGGGCTTTTGAATGCCGGGTAAACAGGATATCATGGCCCAGGCAGAGCCCCACGATGAAATTGAGTTCGGTGCCGGCGGAATTCAGTATTTCAGCCTGAGCAATAGGGTTGCAGACGGCATTTACATATTCCTTCAGGTGCGGGACACCGCGCTCTTCAGCACTGACACGACCAATCTGGCATGAGGCGCAGACAACATCAAAGCCCTCCTTGGCAAACAGCTTCTTGAGCACCTTCATATCGTATTCCAGCGCTGTGCAGACCGCAAACCCGACTTTGGATAGACTCAACTGACGGCAAAAATGCAGCGCTTCGGCCACTCGGGGTCTGAACCCATCTTCTACTGCTCCGACAACGGCCGCCGCTTCATATAGCCGGTAATTTTCAGGCCTGCCATACTCCGCTTTTGAGGTTTCTATCTCCGCCAAATAGTGGTTACCCTGACAATAGCCTGGAACACCCTCACGCTCTCCGCGCCAGCATCCCTGTTTCGTACAAAGACAACTTAGGGTTTTTCCTTTTTCATCCGTCATAATACCCTCCACAGAACCGGCCGGGGTCTTAGATCAGCAGGCGGAAAGAATGATTTCACCCCTACCACCGTCAACCACGGCATGCATCCCGCTTTTAAACAGCTTAAATGCCATTTGGTTAACGGTAACCACCGGTCTGGTTTCACCGTAGAAATGCTTACAGATCACCGGGCCGGCCACCAGAAGGGGATCGAGCTCTATTTGCACTAGAGCGGCGGGGGCCTTTTCCGCCCTCACCAGTTCCATTATCACCATGGGCGCCGCTGCCGACCCTTTGCCGAAGGGGAAGGCGACTATTTTTTCCACAATCGATTCGCCGAAAAGCTCGTGCCGGGGGTCGTTGATAATGCCTCTTTCAGGATCGACCCCGCCCCAAAAACTGATGGGTTGAGCGGTGGTTAAAAGCGTTCCCTCTCTTCTCCCCGAAACGCGGCATTTGCATTTAACTACTGTAGCCATGCTGAACCTCTCCGGATAACCTTGCCTTCAAGGGCTGAATCCACGCAGTCCTTAATACTTCCGTAAGCGGCTTTCAGGCCTGCCTGAGAGTAGATGTAGTTGGCGGCCTTGGCCGAGTTGGTCATCATGGTCCCGGTTTTGCTCATGTTCCGGGGATAGAGAAGGAGGCAGCCATCGGTGTAGACCTCGACCCCGGCGTTATTCAGGGTCTCGAGTATGCCCAACTGCTTTACCCACGCATGGATGTTCCTGCTGGTAAAAACCGTAGCCCTTAAATGCCTGCTGATCTTTTTCCCCTGGATCAATTCGGCGAGCTCCCTGAATTCTGAAAAGGAAAAATGGGGACAGCCGAACCCGACCCAGTCCACCCGTTCTTCAGCAGTTGTCCAGAGTTTTTCCTCCATCGCCTTTATCATTCCGGGAGTCACTGCGAGCGCATGTTGAGGGTCTTTCGCCTTCAGGCACATCTCCCGTTTATGGGCTTCAGGAGTCACCCCGATGACATGAAAGAGGGCAACCGAACCGGAGGAGGCGGCCGCCGCACCAAGTCCTTTAAGGCTGTCGAGGGTAACCGTCCGGGGAAGGCCCTCGATGGCAACCATCTTGTTTCCGGCCTCGTGCCCTGCCAGATAGCCCAGAAGCGGATAGAATGCGGGGTCGGCCAGAATATGCCCTGTAAGGTCTTGGCATCTAATCAAGACCTCGGCCTTGCGGTTTTCGTCCAGATAGAGCCCGAACTTTGGATACCTGCCCGTGACGGCACTGCAAATATCGATCAAATCCCCCGTGCGATTGGTTCGAGCACCGATAATGGAGTTGACATAGGCAATGGCATTTGATTCCGACCAGGCTACGTGGCTGCCGAATCTGGGGATAATCCCGTCCTGGTATGGTGCACAGGTCCAGGTAGGAATGGCCCCCATCCTGAGATGGGCTCTTTCAAGCCTTTTGGTTTTAGCGAGAAGGTCCCGTGGCACACCGTAGGAGACACCCCTTTCCAGATCAAAGGAGGTGTTGTTCATGGTGGTGGGTACGCAAACCTTACCCTCCAGGTCCGCCAGATGCTCCACAAATTCCAGACCGGCATCACCCAGGTAGAAGCCGCTGTCCGTGTGGACGTGCGAGACTTCAACCATTTCCTCGGCACCGACCGCATCTCCCAGGTCGACGAGGATCGACATGGCCAGGCGCACCGCCTCCCCGTCTTTTCCGTCGAGCATTTTCTTCTCCCGGTCGGTTAGTTTCACGAACTGCCTCCTGCGTCTCGAATCGCTATTCAGCCCACGCCACAATACAAACCAGTGAATCTGAGCCAGTTTCAAAACGCTCCGTTTGGGGCAACCTCAGCGTTGGGTGAAAAACCCGCTCAATCAGGTTTAATTCTGTAGGCCCAATATTCGCTGGACCAAATTTGCCGCCTCCCCTGCCGTTTGAGCGTATCCGTCTGCTCCAATTTGCCCGGCAAACTCTTCGGTCACGGGTGCCCCGCCCACGATAATCTTGATATCATCTCTCAAACCGGCCTCAACAAGCGATTCCACCACAATTTTCATCTGTGGCATTGTGGTTGTCAACAGGGCCGATAACGCCACTATGTCGGCCTTGTGCTTCACTGCCGCCTGAAGAAAGCGATCCACATCGACATTTATCCCGATATCGATGACGGTTAATCCCACGCTGCGCATCATAATGGCCACCAGATTTTTACCGATATCGTGATGGTCACCTTGCACCGTTCCCAATACGATCTTCCCCGCTGTTTTCTTCTTGCCGACAGCCATTAAGGCGGGCTGCAGCTCGGCAACCCCTTTTGCCATGGCCTGGGCTGCAAGTAGCATTTCAGGGATAAACAGGTCTCCGCGAGCGAAGGAATCCCCCACATAATTCATGGCCCGGATCATGCCCCTGTCCAATATCTCCTCGGGCGGTATTTCAAGATCAAGGCTGTTTTTGACGGACTGAATGATCGCATCTTTTTGGCCTTTGATGATGGCATGTTGCAGCAGGTTCAGCTCCCCTTTGGCATACTCCATGGAAACACGGGGTTGTTTTTCCAGCAAATGACCCTTGAATATATCTACGATCGTCTTTTCTTTGAGCGGGGTTGTGTCGTTCTTCCTGATACAGTCACCCAGCCTGCGCATACGGCCAAAATCACTCAAAGGACTAACAGCGTCCGTTACCCCGATAATAAATCTATCCCCAGGCGCTATCACGGAAAACAAATATTCCATATAGGCCAGCATCTGATC
>CAZWGD010000118.1:0-5314 GCA_964633235.1 uncultured Desulfobacteraceae bacterium
TACAATCCGGCCAAAACAAAAGCCGGTGTCAAGGAGTTGCAGGAGGGCGTCGGGATATTCGCATGGGCTTCCGGGGTGGGTACGGCACCGGGAATGGCAGTAAGGGAATATCTCATGGAGAAAAAAGTACCTTGGGTGGGGGCGGCTTCAGGCTCTCATTTCTGGATCACACCCCCGGCGAAATACCAGTTTGCAACCTATCCCCTGTACTATAATGAAGCCATGGCACTTTGCCGGTATGCGGTTACAAATTTGGGAAGCAAAAAAATTGCCATGGCCTATCAGAACGACGGCTACGGGAAAAATGGCGTCGAAGGCGCTGAAAAAGAGCTGTCCAGGCACGGATTGAAACTGGTTGCCCAGGTGCCGGTTGAATTAAAAGACACGGATATGAAATCCCATGTGATGACAATGAAAAAAGCCGGTGCCGACGCGGTTCTGTTGTGGGTAAGCCCCACACATGCGGTTCGCATCATGGGTACGGCCATGGCCATGAAATTCATGCCTACCTGGATGAGCACAAGCACTTTGTCCGACTTTCCCCTGATGTTCAAAATCAGCAAAGGGCTCTGGAAGGGTGTGATAACGGGTTCATTTGCGGAGCTACCCGACTCCACGAGTCCGTTGATGCTGAAATATAAAGAGGCCCATGCAAAATATGCCGTAAAGGATGAAAGGTGGGGTGTCTTTTTCTATGCGGGTTTCACATTCATTGAACCGATGATAGAGGCCCTGAAGCGCTGCGGCCGGGATTTGACAAGGGAGCGGTTTGTCAAAGAAATGGAAGGTATCCGTAATTTCAAAGGGACTTCCGGAGAGATCAATTTTAAACCATTTGATCCAAACGATCCCATGTCCAGGCTCGGAATCAACGAAATATTTTTAATTAAATGCCTGGATGGCGGGAAAGCTGAAAAATTGACTGATTGGGCTGAATATAAGTAGTACCTGTCAAAGGGCACCATTCATCCACACCCTTTGCGTGCGGGTGAATGGTGCAGCTTTTCTGTACGGACACTGACGAGGTGCGGGGGTACCGTATTGATTGAAAAGTAGCGCTATGGATTTTTGCAGGATAAAGAATCTTTCCATCTCTTTTGGTGGGCTTAAAGCCCTTGATGACATTTCATTTGAGGTGGAAAAAGGAGAAATTTATGCCATTATCGGCCCCAATGGTGCGGGCAAGACCACCCTGTTTAACTGTATCAACGGGTTATACAAACCCGACTCGGGAGGTATTTCTTTCCAGGGGAAGCCCATTGCCGGATTCAAGCCGGACCGGGTTGCCAAACTGGGCATCGCCAGGACCTTCCAGAACATCGAACTTTTTTCCCATGTAAATACCATGGAAAACATCCTGCTCGGTCGCCATCTTTACATGAAGACAGGTCTGTTCAGGGGCGGATTTATGTGGGGCAAGGGCTCTTTCTCCGGAAAAGAGGAAACCATTCACCGGAAAAAGGTAGAAGAAATCATCGACTTTCTGGACCTTCAGGCCGTTCGGGACAAACTGGTCGGCGGGCTCCCTTACGGCATCCAGAAACGGATCGAACTGGGCCGGGCCCTGGCACTGGAGCCCGAGCTGCTGCTACTGGATGAGCCCTGTGCCGGCATGAATGCCGAGGAAAAACAAGACCTTATTTTCTGGGTAAAGGATATCCAGGACGAACTGGGCGTGACCATTCTGCTGATCGAACACGACATGTCCATGGTGATGGATATTTCGGATCGCATTTTAGCCATTAATTTCGGCCAGCCGATTACCGAGGGCACGCCCGCCCAAATCCAAAACCACCCGGAGGTGCTGAAAGCCTATCTGGGGGAAGATGATTGAGCTGCACGCCGCATGCCGGATACTGGATGCTGTATAAATGAGTCCCATCCTTGAAATAAAAAACATCGAGACCTATTACGACCTGATCTATGCCATCCGGGGTGCCTCGCTGACCGTGGCGGAAGGCACCATTACGGCCATCCTGGGCAATAACGGCGCCGGCAAGTCGACCATTCTGAAAACGGTGATGGGGCTTATCGAAGATCAACCGGACAAGGGAACCATTGAATTTGAAGGGCGCCGCATCGACGGAAAGGATACCGAACAGATCGTCAGGCTCGGTATTTCCTATGTGCCCGAAGGCCGCGAGGTTTTTGAAGAACTAACGGTCAGAGAAAACCTCTCCATGGGGGCCTATATTCGATCGAATAAAGCTGAAATCGAAGCGGATTGCCAGCAGGTTTATCAGTACTTTCCCGTATTGAAGGACAGGGAGAAGCAGTGGGCCGGCACGCTTTCCGGCGGCGAGCAGCAGATGCTGGCCATCGGGCGTGCCATGATGAGCCGCCCTCGGCTGCTGCTGCTGGATGAACCCTCCCTGGGACTGTCGCCGCTCCTGGTGAAAGAGATTTTCGAGATCATTCGCACCATCAATGAACAGGGAGTGACCATCCTGCTGGTGGAACAGAACGCCCGGATGGCCCTTGGTGTTTCCGATACGGGGCTGATTCTTGAAAACGGCCGCTTCGTGATGAAGGGGAAATCACAGGAATTGATGGAAGACAAGGACGTCAAAGAGTTTTACATGGGCATTCGGTCCGAAGCCTCGGCCAAGGGCTATCAACGCTGGAAACGCAAGAAGGCGTGGAGATGAACCTACGGGTCTGCCTGCGGCCGTACCGAATCGACGGAGGGGCAGGTGGTTGAAACCGATGACAGTATCCGAAAATCAAGAGATGCAAACCGTTCCCCGGGTCTTTAAAAAGGCCGTCGATACACACGGCCGCCGGGTGGCCATGCGGTATAAGGCCTTGGGCCTGTGGCATGACATCTCCTGGAGGCGATATTACCGCCGGGTCAGGCAGGTGAGTGCGGCCCTGATCTCCATGGGATTCCAAAAGGGTGAATGCGTTTCCATTATTGGGGACAACTGTCCGGAGTGGATTTTTGCCAGCATGGGCGTTCAGTGCATCGGCGGTGTGGCCGCCGGGGTTTACGCCACCAATGCCTGGCCCCAGGTGGAGTATGTGGTCGCCGATTCGGATTCGGTTTTCTTCTTTGTGGAAAATGAAGAGCAGCTCGACAAGTGGCTGATGTTTCGGGACAAGGTTCCCGCCTTGAAAAAGGTGATCGTCTGGGATACGGAAGGCCTGCGCAACTTCAAGGATCCCATGGTGATGACCTTTGACGAACTGCTCGAGATCGGGCGCGGGGCCGATGAAAAGCAGCCGGCGCTTTTCGATGCACGGGCCGCGGAAATTACCACCGACGATCTTGCGGTCCTGATCTATACATCCGGCACCACCGGTCCGCCCAAGGGCGCCATGCTGACCCACGGCAACTGCATATGGATGGGAAGGACCATCACCGCAACGGACAACCTCCTCAACAGCCACGACGAGATCATGTCCTTTCTGCCACTGTGTCATATCTTCGAGCAGCTCTTCTCCATCCTGGGACATATCACCATTGGCCATACCATCAATTTCGTGGAGGGCCTGGACACGGTCATGGACAACATGAAGGAGATTTCACCCACCGTAGGCTTCGCCGTGCCGCGGGTTTGGGAAAAATACCATTCGGCCGTGCTCATACGCATGTCCGACGCCACCTGGCTCAAAAAAATGGTGTTCAGCCTGGCGTACACCATCGGCAGAAAGCGGGCCGCCCTGACCATGAATTTCAAGACCGTCCCGGGATATCTGCAGGTGCTGTATTCCCTGGCCTATTTTGTGGTCTTTCGCAAGCTCAAGGAGCGGCTGGGTTTCGACCGCATGCGGGTGGCCGTTTCAGGGGCCGCGCCCATCTCGCCGGATGTGCTGCGCTTTTTCCACTCCATCGGCGTCTATCTGATCGAAGGCTACGGCCAGACCGAGGGCACCGGTGTGACCTGCCTCTCCCCGGTGGGCCGGGTCAAATTCGGTACGGTGGGGCCGCCGTTGAAAGGGACCGCCATAAAGATCGCCGGGGACGGTGAAATCTTGGTCAAATCCCCCAGTGTTTTCAAGGGGTATTTTAAAAACCCCAAAGCTACCGAGGAAACCATCAGGGACGGCTGGCTGCATTCCGGCGATGTGGGCGAAATCGATGCAGACGGCTACCTGCGCATCACGGACCGCAAGAAAGACATTATCGTCACCGCCGGCGGAAAGAACATCACCCCGCAATACATCGAGAATAAGCTCAAGGCGAGCATCTATATCAATGACGCCGTGGTCATCGGGGACCGGCGCAAGTTTTTATCCTCCCTGATCATGATCGATGAGGATAACGTCATTAAATACGCCCAGGATAACAAGGTCCAATTTTCCACTTACCGGGACCTGACCCGGGATGCGCAAATCATCAAATTGATTCAGGGAGAAGTGACCCGGGTCAACGACACCCTGGCCCGGGTGGAGCATATCCGCAAATTCACCATTCTTCCCAAAAAGCTTTATGAAGAGGATGGTGAGGTCACCCCCACCATGAAGATCAAGCGCAAGTTCATCAACGAGGCGTTTTCCGACCTGATCGAGGCCATGTACCGGGTGCCCCGGTAGTCACAGGCAAGCAAAGGGGAAGGAGCTGATCATGACTGAGTTTGATTCCGGAAGCGACGGAAAAAGCGGACCGCGGAGATTCGGGTGCCTCCAGGTGCTCGGATTCATGGTCGTGGCCGCTGTTGTCACCGCCCTGGCCACCTTCTTTTTCGCTAAATACTATCTTTTCAGGAGCGAATTCACACCGGTTGTCTTGAATGCGACGGAAAAGCGGGCGCTCGATAGCAAGTTGGCGCGCCTGGATGATGTCAGTGGCCGCGTCATTTCTACTAGCAAGGATACCGTGGGCACGGACACGGAAACCGAGGCGAAACCGGAGCCCTACAGCGAATCCGGGGCCCGCAGGACCATCGTCTTCACCGAACGGGAGCTGAACGCGCTGATTGCCCAAAACACGGATTTGGCTAAAAAACTGGTTATCGACCTGTCCGACGATCTTATCAGTGCCAAACTGATCCTGCCTATTGATGAGGACTTTCCCGTCCTGGGGGGCAAGACCCTGCGGGTGAAGGCAGGTGTGGGACTTGCCTATGCCGACCAAAAGCCCTCCGTTATGTTGAAAGGGATTACCCTCATGGGGGTGCCCCTACCCAACGCCTGGCTGGGCGGGATCAAGAATATGGACCTGGTGTCGGAGTTCGGCGCTGATCAGGGATTTTGGAAGGGATTTGCCGACGGTGTCGAGGATATCGTGGTTGCGGAAGGCGTCTTGAAGATCAAGCTGCGGGAGTAGCCGCCAGGGGCTCGTATAAAAAAATCATCGTCCAAAAAGCAAGTT
>CAZWGD010000118.1:5324-7108 GCA_964633235.1 uncultured Desulfobacteraceae bacterium
ATACCGGTTGCTGGACGGATGATTTGAAACCGGTTTCCTGAGGGATGAGTGGTTATTTACATGCCTCAGCGTCCGGCTGCAAACCTTATCGGCTCCGTGCAGCGCTACAGTAGGCATAGTATCCCAGACCGGCCAGGACCATCAGAAAACAGAGCACCTGGCCCATGGAAAGGGATAACAGGATATACCCCAGTTGGGTGTCCGGCTGGCGATAGAACTCGATGAAAAAGCGCACCGTGCCGTAGCCGATCAGGTAGAGTCCAAGCATGGCGCCGGGGGCCCTGATTTTTTTGCGCAGCAGCCACAGCACGGTGAAGAGAAAGATGCCTTCAAAGAAAGCTTCATAAAGCTGGGAGGGATGGCGGGGTTCCGTCGTGGGTGCCAGGGGAAAGACCATCCCGATCTTGGACGCGGTGACCCGCCCGTACAGTTCTCCGTTGATGAAATTGCCCAGCCTGCCGAAGGTGTAGCCCAGGGGAATGGCCGGTACGAAAAGGTCGGCGATGGTATGAAAGCGCAGCCCGGCTTTGCGTGCGTACCAGACTGTGGCCGTGATCACCCCGATCAACCCCCCGTGAAAGGACATGCCGGAGATGCCCGTAAAGCTGATGCCGTTGGCAAAGCTGAAGGGCAGAACGATTTCCAGGGGGTGGCGCCAGTAGTAGGCCGGGTTGTAGAAAAGGGCATACCCCAGTCTCGCGCCCACCAGCAGCCCGATGATCATGGCGGCCATGAGAGATTGGACATCTTCAAGGGGAATGTCGAACCTCTCCTCGCGCTTCACCCGATACCGGACCAGGAGGTAGGTAATCGCAAAGGCCACGATGTACATCAGGCCGTAGTACTGCAGCTTGAAGGCGCCGATTTCCAGGATGACCGGGTCCATGCGGCCGGCCAGATGCCGCCACCACTCCCAGAAACTAATCAAAATCTCTCAAGGCCGCAAAGATGCTGTCCCGGATTTCCTCTACCTTCCCCACGCCGGCGATGTTGATATACTTGGGTGCCTCGGCATTGCCCGAATTTTCCCACCCCTTGTAATAGCCAATGAGCGGTTCGGTCTGGTCATGGTACACTTCCAGGCGTTTGCGCACGGTTTCTTCCTGGTCGTCCTCCCGCTGAATCAGCGGCTCTCCGGTGACATCGTCGAGGCCCTCGGACTTAGGGGGGTTGAAGACCACGTGGTAGGTCCGGCCGCTGGCCAGATGAACGCGGCGCCCGGCCATGCGTTTGATGATCTCTTCATCCGGAACATCGATATCGACCACGGCATCGATGGGAACACCGGCGCTTTTCATGGCGTCGGCCTGGGGGATCGTGCGGGGAAAGCCGTCGAAGAGAAAGCCGTTTTCGCAGTCCGGTTCCTGGATACGATCTTTCACCAGCCCGATAATCACCTCGTCCGGCACCAGTTTTCCGGCGTCCATGAATTTTTTAGCCTCAAGACCCATCTCCGAGCCGGCCTTCACCGCCGCCCTGAGCATATCCCCGGTGGATATCTGTGGAATCTGAAACTTGTCCTTGATGTTGTTGGCCTGGGTGCCTTTACCCGCCCCCGGGCCGCCCAATAGGATGAGACGCATGTAAAACCTCCTTCTTTTTGGTGTATTACCCTACTGATCGCTTAAGGAGATCATATATGGCCGAATATGGTAAGGGAGTCAAGATATTATTAACAGCTAATTTGCTCAGACATTACCCGTTTCGGCCAACGAGCATTCATTTTATCCATAGAAACCTGGTCTTCAGGGCCAGGTCAGAGACAATTGGCTATGCCTGAGTAT
>CAZWGD010000119.1:0-7090 GCA_964633235.1 uncultured Desulfobacteraceae bacterium
CGGTACCGGTATCGACCCGAAGGACGTAAGGCGCATATTCGATCCATTTTATACTACCAAGCCGGTAGGCAGGGGCACCGGGCTGGGGCTTTTAGTTACCTTCGGCATTGTCCAAGAGCACGGAGGAAAAATCGAGGTGGAAAGCCCACCAGTCTCCCTGAAAGCCGACGATGACTCCCTGAAAAAGGGGACCCTTTTTATCATCTATCTACCCTTAGAAAATAGCGCCCTCAGCGAGGAGGAGGAACATGGCGAAAATATTGGCGTTGGATGATGTCCTGGATGCCGGAAACCTGATCAAGCGAATTTTGGAAAGAAAGGGACATGAGGTTTCGGTGTTTACCGAAGAGGAAGATGCGTTGAATCATGCCCGGTTGAACGCCCCGGATCTGGCCATTCTGGATATCAAATTAAAAAAAATGAGCGGTGTTGAAGTGCTGGAGGAGCTTAAAAAGATAACCGGTTCCATACGCGTGATCATGCTCACCGGTTATCCTACCATGGAAACTGCCCGCGAATCCCTGAAACTGGGAGCGAACGAGTACTGTGTCAAACCCATCGACAAGCAAGAGCTGGAGGAAAAAGTATCCAGTGTATTGGCCTCTTGAGGCCCTGATCCTTTTTTTAACCGCTCAGGGAGGCCAGGCAATAAAAATATTCCTGAACGAACCGGCCGGAAAGCGTGTCCGCCAGGGAGAAAGCCAGTCCGTCGCCTTGCATGAATCTTCCTGAAAAAGAGAAAAAAACGCTTCGGGATAGGTTGCCGAGGGTGTCGGCAAGCAGTCGTTTGGCGATGACATCATCCGCGACACCGAACAGCCGGCAGCGTATGGGGCGGTATGCATAGAGGCCGCACATGGATTCCATGCTAAGCGGGCATCGGATGTGCTCTTTTTCAAAGGCCGCTTTAAATGCCTTTTGAGCGTTCCCGGTTTCTGCACCCTCCGTGCGGTTGCGCAGCATTCTCGTTTTTTTGCTCACCTCAACGGCCTTGTGGATGATTTCCATCCGGGAGGCGCTTTTCATGAAGCGGTTCATCATGTTGGTGAGGTATATGGCCTCCATGAGCTCAAGCTGAAAATAGTCATAGCAGCACGCGTCGGTGTCATGCCCGCAGGCTTGAAAATGGCTATCTTTTTCCATCCACGATTTGACATCCCGGTCAAGCTTTTCCAGGAGGGCCTGGTATTCGGCAAAATAGGGCCCCAGATCAACGACCTGTCGGGATTCGAGGGAAGGTTCTCTGACCTTTAAGATACCGGATTTTTTACCGTACTTTCGCAACAACTTCCATTGGCTGTAATTGGTGGGATGAGCCCGGGTTTTTTTGAGCTTCTTTTCAGCCACCTTCATGCCGAGCCCCCTGCGGATCAGGTACGAGGTAACGAATGTTCCCGTTCTCCCTATCCCGTGCCGGCAGTGCACCAAGACCTTTTTCCCCAGGTAGATGGCCTCATCCAGCCAGGCCAGGCCCTTTTCCATCTCCTCCATATCCGGGGCGCTTTCATCAGGAATGGGGAGATAGTAGACCTCAAATCCCGACTGCTCTTCGATCTCATGCAAATCACAGAATTCGCCGCAAAGATTGACGATGGCATTGATGCCCAGGGCGCTAATGGCGTCCAGATCGGCATAGGACATGGGGGCATGCCCCACGGCCAGATCATTGGTTATCCAGGTAAGTTGATAGTCTGACATGTATGGCTCTAATCCTCATCGGTTACCGTTGCAAAATTGTACCGGCCGTTCATGAAATCTTTCACGAAACCTTCCATTTGGTCATGCTCTTTAAGGTACATATCCATTAACCGCGTGGCCCCCAAAAGCCGTCCGAGAATATCCAGCTTCTCTTTTATCTCCCGGGATGCTCCGCACATGAGCTGGGCGTCAATCAGTTCGCCCTTTCTGGCCACTGCGAACCCGAGCCGGTTCAAAATCCGGTTGAGAAAGGCTGTGCGCAGTGATTTCCCCTGATTGTCACCCCCCCCTCCGGTAAACCTGAACATGATATGATTCTCTTGGGAATCTTCCCCGCAGATGGTATCTACAATCACAAAATGATACCCGAATTTCAGGGCCAGGTTGAGGTAGTGACCGGAGAGTACGACATAGCTGGCCAGCAGGGCGGAATTTGCACTGATGATGCCGCCGTTCATCACGATCTTATCGTATGACGCCCAGTCGAAATGGGTAAACAAGGACCAATCGATGTCCGGATGGGTAAGCCCCTTCCAGACCGCCTGCATGGGGATGCATCTGACCTCTTCGATCTGCACGGTCTTGTCGTTGGCGGGCTGGTCGATCAACCCCCCGCCCACATCCAGCACATAGATCTGCATGGGAATCGTGGACACGAGCTTGCGTGCTCCCTTGGTCCTGGGCAGGCGACGGTTACCGATTGAAAACATTTCGTAGACGGCTTTTTCATGGGAGAAGCGGATAATGTCGTGGAGAGAACGGCATCCCTCCGGTGTAAATTTTTTATCCTGGGGATCAACAAGGGCGAGTGGCGAAATAAAACTCATGATATAGGCCATCTTGCGGGCAAAAGGACTGTCGGCCAGGAGATTGCGGCGTGCGCAGGGGCTCTCGACCATCTCCTTGACGATCCCGTCGTAAACCGCCTTTCCATCCGCATGGACAGTGACTTCTCGTCCCTGCACCAGCTTTTGGGTGGCATATCCGGTGTTCACCAGCACCGGCACACCAAACTCCCTGGCTACCGAAGCGAAATGACCGGCTGTGCTGCCGGTATCAGTTACTACCGCACTGGCTTTATCCAGAATCCTTACATAATGGGGGCGGGGGTTTTGGGTCACCAGGACCGATCCTTCGGCAAGGTGCTCCAGGTCGGATTCACGCTCAACCTTGAAGACCTTGCCCGCCCCAATCCCGGAAGAGGCCCGCTCTCCTCCAGAGACCAGGATATCGTTTTCGATGTCCTGAAAAGTGCATTCAACCGCCGCTGGAGAAATTTCCCCGGTCCTTAGGGGTCGCGACTGCAGAAGATAAAGATTTTTCCGGTCATCCAGGCACCATTCGATATCCAGAGGCTCTTGGCTCTTTTCTTCCAATTTGACTCCCCACTCAGCCAGGGCCAAGGCGGCAGTGGTATCCAGGGAGGGCAGGCACCGCTGTTCTTCACGCACCGGAACGGTTACGGTCCGGTGGCCTTCGCCTAAAACCATCCGCAGCCGTTTGGTGCCCACAATTTGATCCTTCAATTTCAACCCACCCGTCCTGGCCACGCGGACGACATCCGGCGATGCCTCGCCGCTGACCAGCAGTTCGCCGAGGCCCCAGATTGAGTGAATGCTGATGTGATTGGACTGCGGATCATCCAGATCCCGGGTATACATGACACCGCTGGCCCTGGCATCGATCATCTCGAGGACCAGCACGGCCATGGGAGTTTCCATGTCGGAAAGTCCGTAATTCACGCGGTAGTACAGGGCCCTGGGGGAGTATTTACTGGCGACAACCGCTCGGTAGGCGTCAAGGATGCCGGATTTAGCCACGCCCAGCACGGTGCGGTACTGTCCGGCGAATGATGAGCGGGTATCCTCTCCCACGGCGCTGCTGCGTACAGCGGTGCGGATGTTTTCAGCCCCGTGATCCCATGGACACGCATCGAAAGCCTGCCCAATCGCCGCTTCAATATCCGGCGGGATTTGAGCCTCCATGATCAGAGAAATCAATTCCCGGGAAGTACGGTCCAGGGATACCGGGGAAGCGATATCGAGATCGGCGAGTTTAGCATGGACGGGGTCTCTCAGCTCGTTATACTCGATAAAGTAGTGGAACGCATTGGTGGTGATGGCGAATCCCTTGGGAACAGGGAGGCTCAGGTCGCGTGCCATCGTGGAGAGGTTTGAAGCTTTTCCGCCGACCAAGGCGTATCCGTCCGCCGGTATTTCTTCCAGGGGAACGGTAAATGGGGGTGAAAACTCGTAAGTCGGTGGTGCGATCATAAAGCGGATATAAAAATCGAATTTTTTAAAATAATCCTTTAGATTCAGATAACGGGTGGGGCACATCTTGGCAAGATCTTGGATGATGTTGGCCACGGTTTCGGAAAGGCAATTGTATTTTTCAGTGATTACCTGAAAATCGACCCGCATCTGGTCATAGTAGATCTCTTCCAGTTCCGCCATGAGTTCATGGGCGCGTCTGTCATGGGAAAGGAGCGATTTGAAGGCTTCGTAGCGTTCCCTTAGTACGCTACCCGGTGAAAACACCTGATACGTCCAATATTTGAAGAGGGTTTTTATGAGCATAATAAATGCCTTGAGTAAGCAGCCGGAGATGCATCTACTGAAGAATCCCGACCCGCAGGACCACGTTTTTACTGTTGGAATTAACTGTTGACCTGCCGTCCATCATAGTCGTTTTTTTTGAGCTTGGCAACTACAGCGGCAGATCACCGCGGGGCAACTGCACTTGGATGTCGGCCTGAAGAGGCCGATCCGCAGCGGTGCAAACCTTCTAATAGACTGAAATAGAGCGTTAACGGTCCCAGGCCGGTGAAATATGCATTTGCCGGATATGAAAAAAGAGGCTGTCAAATCAACCTTGCCATGTGCTATCCTGTATCAGGCAGGATTTGAGGGCCGATTGCCCCTGGAGAGAAATCAAATGAAATTCAGCGTTCATATCGCCGGTACCATCCGGAGGTTAGCCGCCCATCTTCCCGACACCACGATCGTCGAAATACCCGGCCCGCTGACGGTTCGGGAGCTGGCTCTAGAGATCGGTATCCCGGATGTACTCGTCGTATTCGCGCTGGTAAACGGCAAACGGACCGCTTTACAGACACCCCTTACCCGGTCGGCGGAGGTCTCCTTTTTCGGCACCATGGCGGGAGGCTAAGACGGTATGGAGTACCGATTGAGAAACCGATTGGGGGGCGGCTAAAAGGTATACCCGATGGAAAAGTGGAAATAGCCCGGGCCTTCGCTATCCAGGGGATCCAGCTTATGACCGTAAATCAATCCAAGGGGTCCGATGGGGGTGATGTAGCGCAGACCACCGCCGATGGACCAGCGCCATCCATCGCGGCTTTCGGAAAGGAAGGTTTTGTCGACGTGACCGGTATCCATGAATAAAGCCAGCTCCAAGTTGAACCCCAGGTCGATACGGGTTTCCAGGCTGGCCGAAATGGCTTGACGCCCCCCAACCGATTTGCCGTCGGCGTCGGTGCGCAGGCGATTTTCAGCAAATCCGCGCACATTGCCCACGCCGCCCAGGAAAAAGAGTTGATCGTCGGGCACCTTTAGGGCATCTCCATAGGTGTCGATGTACCCTGCCTGTCCCCTGAGGGCCAGGGTCAGCCGCTCAAGCGGTGTAAAAAAGGCGCGCACATCCAGTCGGTATCTAACAAAATCATCCAGGGAGTTCTTCAGGCCCCTGGAGATGTCGGCGCTGAGAGCTGAGAAAAGGCCGCGCCGGGGACGGATAAAGGAGTTACGGCTGTCATAGAGCAGAGAGGGCGTTACCGCCAACAGGCTGCGCGGTTTGAATTGAAGTGGATCGTCATCGCAGGAAACCCTCTGGCAAGGTATCCGCCGGAACTGATCCCGGTACTCCCAGCGCAATCCGCATCCCAGGGAGAAGGGTGATAAGATACGCGTGGACAGCTTGAGGTTGCCGCCGTGGAGGGTGGTGCCGAAGGTCTGGTTAAACGCTTCCAGACGTTCGGAATGCGCCCCGAGATCGGCAAGAATGCGGGAACCGAATAACCGGGGTTCCGAAAGACCCAGGGAGATCCGGTGACCGGTTTGGCCGACGGTCCCTTCGATCCAAAGGGATTTATTCAGGCCGAAAAGGTTGCGATCCCCGGTCTTGGCATGGGCGAAAAAGCCTTTATCCGAGGCGTACCCGCCGCCGGCCTCTAAGTAGTATGGCTTGCGCTCGGTCACATTCACCAGCAGATTGACGGTATCGGCCCGAGTGTCCAGTCCCAGGGTATTGACGTGAACCTTTTCGAAGACTTCTAATTTTCGAAGATTATCGGTCTCTTTAAGTGTTTTTTTTAAAGAAAACAGACCGTTGGGTTTTTGGGAAAATACCCGTTCCAACACCTTTGCGCGGGTTTTGAAATGACCCGTGAAATCAACCACCCCCACACGAACCAGAGGACCCTGATCCACCCGGTAGGTGATATGGGCCTGCCGTCCGTCCCGGCCGAAACGTACCTCGCCGCTAACCTGAACATGGGGATAGCCCCTTTCCGAAATTATCGCCGAGAGGGTGTTTTCGTCGCTGGTCAGCATGTATTGCCGAAAGGGCCCTTCGGGTGCGTGGCCGATCGCCCGCAAAGCTGTTTTCCTGTCGACGGCGGATAGGCCCGTGAAAAGCACGGAGGCGACCCGGGTCCGCAGGCCTTCGTCGATGTGAATGCGGATATCGGCCCGTTGACGGGAAGGCGTGTAGAGGATCTCCTTTTCGATCCGCGCGGCGGTAAATCCTTCCGCCAGGTACAGGGCCCGGATGGATGACAGGTCTTCTGACAGTATGGCGGGGACCAGCCGGCCGAAGGATCCCAAACCCGCCGGTCGGGAAAGCATGCGTGTCCTGATGCGCCGGGTGGCGATAGATCGATTGCCGGAGATATGGATGGCTCCGATGTTTGTTTGGGGGCCTTCCTGGATCCGGACCAGGATTTGAACCGGGATCTGAACCGGGATCCGATCGGTTAGCGGCCGGTCACCTATTTGAGTGCGGGTCGGCCGGTGCAGGGATATGTCGGCATGCACAAATCCCTTCTCAGCATACAGGTTGCGTATCCCGCGTATGCTTTCCCGGATAGCCGTCTCTAGTGACCTGTCTTTGTGGAACATGACCATCTCCTTTTTAAGGCGCCGGTGGGAAAAGGCCTGGTTACCCTCAAACGCCACCGTATAACGGCTGCCCTCGGAAACGGTCATATAAACCTTGATCCGGTGGGTGGTTGCATCCCTTTCCACGCGGTAATCTACGACAGCATCGAGATATCCCAATTTGCGGTAGAGTAACCGCAGCCGGCGCGCATCCTGGGTCAAATCTTCGGCGATAAACCGTCCGGCGCTCCCCGGCTTCAAAGACCGGCGCC
>CAZWGD010000120.1:0-2075 GCA_964633235.1 uncultured Desulfobacteraceae bacterium
GTTGCAGGGGGGCCTTGGGAACTTCCACGTAGGCCGCTTTGCACCCGGTATAGCGAAACAGGGCCAGTTCCCCGAAATCGGCTTCCCTTTCAAACTTGGGGGTTTTGGACAAGGCCTGCTTCATGGGTTCCGAGGCGACCACCAGATGGGAGATATTGTACAGATCCAAGTGGGCGGGCAGTACCCGCGGGTTGATACGGGACAAAATCAGCGGGGCGGGGGTTTTGATATCCCGTGAAAACTCACTCTGCAGAAAAGCCACCGACCGGGAGGCCAGGGAGCTCGCGTAGTGGATGCCCTCGAGGGTCTGGCGTCCTGAAAAATAAGACATGGACTCGAAGGCCCGGTCCCCGCCGTAAGGGGCGTAGAGGTCGCATTTTTCGTAGGCTACCCTGGGAGCGTTCAGAGGGTCGGACCAGCGCTTATGGCCGTATCTGCGCAAGTGCTGGTGTAAGGCTTTAAAATCCGCATGGCCATAGGTATAGGCGTAACCCCTATTATTGTACCGGTACCAGTCATCCGACTGGGTGGCGTCGAAAATGACGGTGATGAAGATGAAAAAAAACACCGTTACCGCCACTCCCACGCGGATAACGGCCGGCTGGCGCGTCATAAAAATCCCCGGGGTTTCCGTGAAACAGAGCATGATCAGGGCAAAGAGCATCGGCGGGAGAAAACGGATGTCCGGCACCTGTAAAAAATGGGCGCCGAAATAGGCGGTTACACATCCGGATATCAAAAACAGCCACATGCCCGTGCGCTTCAGATTGATATGCCGGGAGGCGCGGATGACGGCCAACCCGAAACGGCGTGAGAAAAACAGGCCGTATCCCAATCCGATTGCCGGCGGCAGGTAAATGGCGGCGATTATGAGTTTGCTTAAAAGCAAGGTCTGCCGGCCGGTATCCGTTATCTCACCCACCACCAGGCAGTGGAAGTACAGAAAAAAGGTGATCACCGATCCCAGAAAGCATGCCGCACCGGTAGATCGGCAAAAACATACGAATGACGGTTTGCCCCGCCGGCGGGCCGCGATGCCGATCAGGCCGACCACTATTCCTCCGGCCAGGGACAGGGGCAGGACCCAAGGGTTCAGATAACCCGCATAAACAGGTCCCAGAGGCGAAAGGGCAGGATCGGGGATCGTCAATCCGGTTTGCCAGAATCCCCGGCCCATGACCACATATCGGCCGGCCGCATAGAGCGTTGCCGCCATGCCCATGCCGGAAAACAGCACCATGCCGAACCAAGCGCGGGGCCCTATGTTTAGGGCCCGATGCCGTGGAGATCGCCCATTCCCGGCCCGATGGTTAACAAGGGGGTGTTTCAAGGTCAGCTTGATGGAAACCAGGGACACCGCCGGACCGGCCAAAGCCGCGAATATGGACAAACCCATACCCGTGTAGTTCAGGTGCGTGAATCTTTCCCAGATCATGTACACCGGGGTGGTGTAGGGGTTCCGGTAGGCGATCAACGGCAGGATCCAGAAGGCCATGACGGAAAAGGCAACCGCGCCGACGGTGAACACATATGCGCTTCTCCGTTTTTGAAAAAAACCGTACACCAGCACTATCAGGGCGGGAATAAAGACAAAGAGGTGCGAAAGACCGAGCAGGCCCAGGAGGAGCCCGTTTGAAACTGCCCGGGTGCCGGTATGCACACCCCGGTAAAAGGCGCCTATGAAATAGGCCAAAACTGCCAGGGCGAACATATAACAGAATTCGCCGGCAAAGGTGCTCAGGGCGTTTCCGCCGAACATGGTGTAGGATTCGTTGAAGATCAGCAGCAAGGTAGCGGCCGCACCGATGACGGGAAAGGGAAAGCGGTGTCCCATGGCCCGCAGTCCGGCGTAGGTGGTGAGGGGCAGTAGAAAGACGCCGCTCATGATGGCCCATTTGAGGGTGATGGTCAACGGAAGACCCGCCAGGGCGGCGGGCAGAACGGCCGCTAAAAAAGGGGGCAGAAAGTAGAAGCTGAAATTCGGGTACCCCCCGAAGTTGCCCATGTCCCAGCCGGTCAAGCGCCATTGAGGCAGCAATACGTTGAGAAGATGATCCGCCACCCCGTGCCAGGAG
>CAZWGD010000120.1:2101-7086 GCA_964633235.1 uncultured Desulfobacteraceae bacterium
CGGTGACCACGGTATCGTAGAGCAGGTAGCGGAGATCGAAATAAACCACCAGAAAAATCTCGATCCCGGCTAAAAATAACAGGTCTTTAAGTAAGGAATCCTTGGGTAGCGGCTCTCCGGGTACCCGGGCTGCAAGCCCAGTGTCCGTATGGGGGCAGGGTGGTTTTTGATGCGGACTATTGATGGCGTGATTCCTTGAAGGCACCGCGTGCGGTGCGGCGGGAAATGCGTATCAGATCGATAAACATTAAAAAAGGATCCCGGTTCAGCCTTATTTTAGAGCCTTTGGTTTTCATCAGGGTGACCGGTACCCGGCAAATGCGCATACTCATGGACCGGGCCAGACAAAAGATCTCGACATCGAAGGCGTATCCGGCGGTCTTCAGTCGCGGAAACAGTTTTACTGCGGCCGGAGCCGTGAATCCTTTGAAGCCGCACTGGGTATCACGAACTTCGATGCTTACCAGGTGGCGGACCAAGTGTGAAAATACCTCCCCGGCTATCCGGCGCAGGTTGTTCCTGTTCTGTCCTGATACGGGCGGCATCTGCCCGGCATAGCTAGGAGCAGCCCGGGCTGATGGGGCAGGGGCCATATCCCTGGCACCGGTGATGATATCACAAACTTGGGTTTGAAACGAGGCAACGGCTTCAAGAAAGACATTGAGATCGTAAGGGAGGTCGGCATCGGTAAAAAAACGCCACCGGCCACGGGCCCTGTCCATCCCATAGGCCACGGCGGCACCTTTCCCCCGGTTGCGGGGCAGTCTGTGGATATGGACGTGTCCGTGGTCAACCCTGCCGACCGTTTCTACGGTATCATCGGTGCTGCCGTCATCAACGACCAGGATTTCATAGGAATTAAAATGGGTGTCGCAGAAGTGCGTCAACATCCTTAATGACGGCAGGATGCGGTGGGCCTCGTTATACGCGGGAATGATAATAGAGATCATGGGCTGATGAATTCTCTTCCCCGCCTGTCCCGGTTGATCCGCCAAATGAACACGCCTCCCCAGAAAATGATGATCAGCACGCCGGCGGATAACAGCGGCCAGCGATGTCTTTGCAACCAGTGAACGGGCGTGGCGATGGTAATTTGCGATGCCACGATACTTGCATGGTGCATACCGTTCAGCCTGTATTCAAGTATACCGTAAACCGGGTATTGGGAGCCGGCAAAGCAAAACCGGTTTTCCAGAGCGAAATCCACGGCGCGATCCGATTGCGGGTCTAATGAGACCGGTTTGGCATAGCGGTGTGCGGCCAGGCCCTTGGGCAGGAACAGCCGGGCATCCAATAAAATCCGCCTGGTATGGCGGTTTGCCATACGCAGAGTCAGCTTACCCCTTTCCTCGATCGTGATGGGGGGGGCCGTTGCTTCCAGCAATACCCTGGGTGCTGCGTTGACATCTATGGTCATGGCCGAAAGTGCTGATAGGGCGCGGCCCATGGTATCCCGAAAATCGATTTCTCCCACTACCGCAAACCGGCCGCCGGTGTTACGCGGTACAGGCGCCTCAAAAATAAAAGTCCGTTCCGCCCCCGCAGACAAGCGGTCCGCCATGTCCGACATCAATGCTTTTCCAAAAATGTGCAGGATGGCCTGCGCCCGATGCGCCGGCTCACTGCCGCTGTTTTCAGCAGTAATGGATATTTTCACCTGGGCTTTGGAAACAATGGCGTCCATGCGAATCTGCAGGGTCAGGTTTCCAACGGTTGCCGCGGCCGGGCATCCAGGGTCCAGGAAGGTGTACACAAGAAAACCGATGTTTATCAAAAACCACCGGAGTTGCCGAATCTCATTTTGCATGCGCACGCGTTCTGCAAGAAGCTAGTTTAATCCTGATTGGCGAGAAATTCCTCATTTTGGGTGACATCCCATATGATACCCGTATCTTGGCACAATCTGTTGATTTCGGATACACGCGAATAAGAACACCAGGTCCGGATGATCCGGAGTTGATGCGGCGGAAGACGGACCCGGGCGGATAACGTGAGACCGCAGCTTGACCGCCCTATATACCACACTGATTCGGAAAAAGCATATTTTTTCGATGGGAAATTGCCACGGCGGTTGCCGGCAAGGTGCTGGGTATCAATCCCTTCGACCAGCCTGATGTTGAATCCGCCAAGGGGCTGTTCATCCAGCTTACGGCGGATATGCCCGAAGACCTGCCGGTTCCTGACACCTCCGAGGGGCGGTCATCCGACATCACCTTCGGCATCCTGAAAACGGCCCAGGCTTTGGGGGATCGCCGCGCGCTGATGAATGCCGGTCGCCGGGTGATCCGCCTCCACCTGAGTCGCCACGCGGTAGAGGATATCAGGAAACTGCTGTCCCTATAGCACCCGATAGCGCAAATTAACCACTTGATCGTCGAGACGCCTCATTTCCATTAACCGCAGATCCATGGACAGCCCCTCTGAAAACAGGGAAATCCCGGCGCCGAAAACCGTGGGGGAAATGGTGACATCGATCTCATGGATGAGTTGTGCTTTTGCAAAAAGGGTGTAAATCATTCTGCCTCCGGCAAGCACAACCCGTCTAAAGCCCTGTTCTTCCAGATTCGTAAGAATTGTCCGGGGGGGGGGCTGAGGTATAGATCAGGTTTGTCAAAGGGGATTGCCGGTGTGATTTACGGGTGACAACGATGGTTAACCGGTTGGGCAATGGTTTTGCGAGGGTGTCGAAGGTCTTTGACCCCATGATTACGGCCCCGGCCCGGGTGGATACTGCGGCAAAATGTTTCTTGTCCGCCGTGCCTGTCCAATCCGGAAAATGGTCGGCATGCCTGGCGATTCTTCCATCTGCGGTCAGGGCGGCCAGTAGAACGACCTTAATAGGTCTCATCATGTATCCTTATCTTAACATACCCCACAAAAAGAAAACAGCAGACGCTACAAAGCAAACCCCCCCGAATACACGGTGGTAAACGCCGAAAGAGAGATAGACCCCGGACATGAAAAACGCCGCCGCGATCACCATCCAGGCCAGTCTTTTGATGGATCGCTCCAGGCGGTTCATGGTTTTACGGGCATCCAGGGACGGGGTGGTCTGTATGGTTAGATTGCCGCGCTGGGCATGGGTCAAGACACGTTCCAGGTGGGTGGGCAATTTATAAAAAACCCGCCCTAGAATTTCAAATTCACGCCGCCAATCCTGTTTGCCTTGCTTGAATTTTTCCTTGGCGTAGCGTTCAGCATAGGGGATGGCTTTGGTCCAGGGGTCAAAGTTCTCATCCAGGTCGGTAGCCAGACCCGCGAGGATGCCGGCGGCCCTCAGGATAAACAGCATATCCGCCTGGAACTGGAAGGGTTCACTGAAAATCACCTCCCGATACTCCCGGATAAAATAGCGGGCTTCACTAATGGCCACATTCCGGAGGTCCCCCACCCGTATACCCCAGAAGCGTTCGAATAGCGCTTCATGGGCCTCCTCGATCAGCTTCAGGTTGGCACTCTTCAACAGTATGCCGGCCTTTACATAGGATTGGACCACCTTAAATGCATCCCGGGTGCCCACACCGATGGCATAATCCCGGAGCGCGGAGCGCATGCGGTCAGGAATAGTCGCCATCATGCCAAAGTCCACGAAAACGATCTGGAAGGGACGATCCTCCTTAGAGGCCACTTCCGCGCCCGGGGCAAAAGATGTAATGCCCTGTTCGATCTCGTCCGGGAAGGGCAGGGGTTTGATGAACAGATTGCCGGGATGTGGATCCACGTGTACAAAATGGGTTTCGAAAACCTGTTTCATATACAGGTAATGAAGTCTGTCAGCCACTTCGGCCGGTTTGATACCGGCGCTTTGCATGGCCTGGATGTCCCCGATCTTTATATAGTTCACGTTTTCCATGGTCAGGGTTCGATTTGCGGAAAACTCCCAGTAGACCTTCGGAATGTAGATGTAGGCATCATGGCGGAAGTCGGCGGCAAAGCGTTCGATGTTGCGACCTTCAACCATTAGGTCCAACTCATTGCGGGTAACCCGGGTAAACTCATTGGCCAGCCAATCCAGGTCGACCCGCTTACGGATCGGCTGATAGATATTGAGCCATTTGATGGCCAACCCGATAGCCGACAGGTCTGTCTCTACTACTCCTTGGATGCCCGGCCTCAGGGTTTTAACTACCAGGTTTTCCTGGGTGTGCGTCCTGACCTCATGAGCCTGGGCAAGGGAAGCCGCCCCCAGGGGTTTGGGCGAGAACCATTGGAAAAGGTCCCCTACGGGGCGTCCGAAATCGGTTTCAATCTGATGCAGAATCTTTTCAACCGGTTCCGGGGGCACCTCGTCCTGCAATCCGGAGAGTTCGGCGAGGACCTCGCGGGGGAAAATATCCACGCGGGTGCTTAGAAACTGACCCAACTTGATCAACACCCCACCCATCTCCGTGGCCATGGTGCGATATTCCTGCGCGATTTTCTTCCAGCGAACCAGGGCGGGGGTGCGAAACCATCTTACGACGGGCAGGGATAAAACGATATCCCACCAGATGACATGCCAAAGGATTCTGATAAAGAACCAGCGTACCCGGCGGTAGCGCTTGCGATCCTTTGGCACTGTCGGCTGAGTATGGGGTTTTGACCGCTTATCGGCCCACGATTCGTCTTGATTTTTTTGGCGGGTATCCGGCTTGGCTTCTTCTTTTGGCACGGCGATCTCCTAACCCAAACCCTGCAGACTACGATGATGGAACGATGTCAGCATATGCAAAGCAGCAGGGCTTGTCAATCCGGCTGAATGGGTACCGGGGAAAGCGCATGTGGATCTCCAGGAGACACGTCGCAGGCGGGTTCACTGGCCGTTACCTGATAACTGCATTTGGATTTTGAGTCGCCTCCACATGCGGTTGTCCTGCCAGCCGTTATGAATGGGGTTGAAAGAAGCGCGGGTATCTGTTATCAAAACCGCCGGCAAGGGTTTGCGAAAAATAAATTAACAGATATTGAGTGTTCAAGCGTTCGCTCAGCAAGGTGCGGAATTTAAG
>CAZWGD010000121.1:0-1091 GCA_964633235.1 uncultured Desulfobacteraceae bacterium
TGAGTACCAAGAGGATTGGTACACCGACAAACTTGGAGATAAGGGTGCGATGTCGGTTTAAAAAACGGTATATCTCCATTCATTATCTCCATGGGAAGGCCGTTAATTGCATGGACCGGTCTATTCACCGTTGCCCATCTGCATCTGAATCAATTTATGGTATTCTCCCCGGCGGCTGAACAGCTCCCGGTGGGTTCCCTCTTCAATAATTTCTCCGTGTTGCATCACGATGATGCGATGGGCATATCCAATCGTCGATAAACGATGGGTGATAATAAATGTGGTCCGCCCTTTCATCAAATTCTCCAGGGCTTTTTGTACCAACATTTCGGATTCTGAGTCCAGGGAGGACATGGCTTCGTCAAGAATCAAAATGGGGGCATCCTTCAACAGGGCCCGGGCAATGCAGAGCCTCTGTTTTTCCCCCCCCGAAAGACGTCCGCCAAGCTCGCCGATATTGGTGTTATACTGCATGGGAAAACGCTGAATGAAGTCATCTGCATAGGCCGCCGCCGCGGCCCTTTTTATTTCGCGGTCCGATGCCGTCAGTTTACCATAGGCGATGTTATTCCTCACGGTATCATTGAACAGGATCGGCTCCTGAGTCACGACGGCGATCTGTTCCCTCAGAGACGGGATATCAATTTTTCTCACATCCATGTCGTCCATCAATATGGCGCCGGCGGAGACATCAAAAAAGCGGGGGATCAAATTCACCAGGGAGGTTTTTCCCCCGCCGCTCATGCCGACAATGGCGATGATTTCCCCGGTTTCAACGTGCAGATTGATATTTTTCAGCACCATCTCATTTTTATACTTAAAATATACATTCCTGAAGGTTACGGAGTGGGGACCCAGGTTCAAAAAAATGGGTGAGGCATCATTCTTCAGCTCGGATTCTCTTTCGATCACATCAATCACGCGATCCGTAGCCGCAAGCCCTTCCTGGATGCGATTGTTCAGTTTGCTCAGTTTTTTCAGGGGCTCATAGAGCATTAAAACAGCCGCCATGAAAGAAAAGAACGTGCCCGCCGTGGCGGTTCCCACGACGACGCGATACCCGCCGTAGGAAATGATAAAGGCCACTCCAA
>CAZWGD010000121.1:1101-7074 GCA_964633235.1 uncultured Desulfobacteraceae bacterium
CCCCCAGAAGCTCCATAATGGGCGGTGCCAGAGAGCGGGCGACCGCCGCACTCATTTCAACCTTGAAAAGGTCCGCGGTCTTTTGCCGATAGCGCTTTTTTTCATATGACTCCATACCGAAAGCCTTGACGATTTTGCTTCCGGCAAAAGTCTCATGGAGGAAAACATTCAAATCGGCCATGGCCTCCTGGCAGCTGATACTGACCCGGCGGACACGTTTTCCCAAAATGACGATCGGTATAAATGCAAAGGGAAGGATCAGCAGCGCGAAGCAGGCCAGTTGCCAATCCCTGTAGAAAATGACCCCGGTCAGTCCGACGATGGTGAAGCAGTCTCTCAACGCCCCGGTGATCGAATAGGACACCATATTGCGAATGATATTCACATCGTTGGTGATGCGGGACATCAGGGCCCCGGTTTTCTGGGCTTGGAAAAAGGCCAGGGGCAGATCCTGGATGCGGTTGTAGAGCATATTCCGCAGTTTGCGGATGATGTCTTGACCCACATAATTCATGAGATATTCCTGGCCGTACATGCCCAGGGCCCTTATGAGATATATGACGATAACGACCATGGGAATCAATTTGAGCATGCGCACATTTTTACTGATAAAGATGTCATCAATGGCGGGCTTTATCAGGTAAGCGGTGGCAGCCGTCGACAGGGCCATCACCAGCATGCATCCCATGGCCAGAACAATGCGGAGCCTGTTTTCCTTTATCATCAGGATCAGACGCCGGTGGCGATATTTTATGGGCGAAAGGGGGAATCCGGTTATTTTCATCTTGGTTGTCGCTTAAGAAGTCGGCCGATGATCTAGTTCTCTTTCAGCATATTTAAGGCAATATCGGCCACACGCAGGGATGCGCCTGACCCGCCGAGCTTGGCGTTGATGTCGTCAAGCTGTTGTTTGATAAGGGCCAGCCGACGTTTATCTTCCAACAAGGCGCTCAGATGGTCGGCAATGACGGCCGGGTCAGCCTGTTTCTGAATAAGTTCGGGAGCGACTTCCTGTCCCGCAATCAGGTTTACCATGCCGATGAAATCCACGTTGATCAAGGCCCGTCCAATGAGATAGCTGATGGGCGAGACCTTATAGATGATGATAATCGGCGTCCGGTATAAAGCGGCTTCCAGGGTTACGGTACCGGAGGCCACCACCGCCAGCCGGCATCGTCGAAACGCTCGGCCGGAATCGTTAATCACCAGCTCTGTATAGTCGCGGGCGCCCTTTTCACGGATGATGGTTTGTATATTTTCCACTCCGACGGTGGGTGCCACGGGTATAATGAACTTCATATGCGGATACCGGCGGATGAGGGTGCCGGCCGCATCCAGCATAATGGGTAAATGGCGGGTGATTTCACTGTTGCGGGAACCGGGCATCAGGCCCACCACGGCGGCATCTTCAGCCGCCGATTCACTGGAATCCCCCTTTACAGGTTCGATGGTATCCAGCAGGGGATGTCCCACATATGGCACCGGGATGCCGTGTGATTCATAAAACGGCGTATCAAAGGGAAAAATCACGGCCATGTGATCGACAAGCCGCTTGATTTTTTTAACTCGCCATGACCGCCAGGCCCAAATTTGGGGGCTGATATAGTACAGGACCTTAATGCCGAGACGTTTGGCGGTTGCGGCAAGCCGCAGGTTGAAATCGGGAAAGTCAATTAAAATCAGCAGATCCGGCCGTTCGGAGCGTAAAAATGACCTGGCCGTGGAAAGCCCTCGAAGAATACGGGGGATTTTAAAGAAAACCTCGGTAATACCGACAACGGCCAGCTCGGAGGCATCGATCAAAATCCCAACCCCAGCTGCGCGCATGGACTTTCCCCCGATGCCTGAGAAGTCTACGGTCATGTCGCTTTGGCGTACCGCCTTGACCAGATGAGCACCGTAGAGGTCCCCAGAGGCCTCACCGGCGACGATCATTACGGATTTCCGGAGTGGGTGCTGATGCATTGATTTCAGTCCAAACACCCATTAACATAGGTGTAAAGCGGGTGTTGCCTGTATATGGGATCATGGATGCGCCTCTTTTGACAGGCAAAAGATATGGACATCGGAAATGGAAATACCTTTCCCTCCGAAAATAATCCGACATCGACCGGCATCAACGGGTGATACCCCGTTCAGATGATTTCAAAAAGCGGATGAACTCATCCACTTCGGGAATATTGCCGATCTCGGCCGTCACCCGTTCAAAGGCCTCGTTCATGGTCAGCCCGATTCTGAAAATGATCCGGTAAGCCCGCTTGATCGCCGATATGGTGGCCGGAGAGAAGCCATTGCGTTTGAGGCCCACTGTGTTGAGCCCGTGAAGTCTGGCCCGGTCACCCGCGGCGATGACATAGGGGGGGATATCCTTGACAACGGCGGATTTTCCACCGACATAGGCATGTTTGCCGATACGCACAAATTGATGAACCGCCACCAGTCCACCGACGGTCGCATGATCATCGATGGTGATATGTCCGGCCAGGGTGGCCGCATTGGCCAAAATTACCTTCCGGCCGGTTTTGCAGTCGTGGGCCACGTGGGAATAGGCCATTAAAAAGTTGTGCTCACCGATTTCAGTAATCCCGCCGCCGAAAGCCGTACCGCGATTAATGGTGACGAATTCGCGCACAGTGGTGCCGCGGCCGATTTTCAGGTAGCTTTCCTCGCCCTTGAACTTAAGCGCCTGGGGCTCGGCCCCCACGGAAGCGTATTGAAAAAAATGACAGTCCGCTTCAATGGTCACAAAAGGGTCTATGGTGACATGTGAGCCGATAATAGTACGGTCACCGATCTTAACATGGTCGTGGACAACGGCAAAGGGACCGATCTCCACATCCACTCCCAGTTCGGCGCCGGGATCTACAATAGCTGTCGCATGTATCATGGTTTTTCTCCGATGGTTGCCATGAGTTCGGCTTGGGCCGCCACGGCATCATTTACCTTGGCCACACCGGACATTTTCACCGCCCTGGATCGCCTGCGCAACAAACGCATTTCCAGAATCAACTGGTCGCCGGGGGTTACCGGCTTTCTGAACCTGGCGCCGTCTATACCCATGAAATAAAAGGCCGCTCCCCGATGCGCATCCGGTATGGATTCATGGGCCAGGATACCGCCGGCCTGACCCATGGCTTCCAGTACCAACACGCCAGGCATAATCGGATTGTCCGGAAAGTGACCCTGGAAAAACGGTTCGTTAATGGTAACGTTTTTAAGGGCGATAATGCTTTCTCCCGGGGTGATGGATAAAATGCGATCCACTAGAATCAAGGGGTAGCGATGGGGCAAACAGGCCATTATTTGTCTGATGTTAATCTGGTCACCCATGAGGTTGCCTCTTTGGACGCTGTTTTCATTTTTTTTCAATTTTTCTTAATTGTTTCTCTAAGGCCAGGATTTTTTTCTTCAACTCCGGAAGCCGGGGAAGAATACGATGAACCCTGAGCCAGGTGCGGTGAGGCATTTCCGGAGTTCCGGAAACAACGCTGCCGTCCGGAACCGATTTGGCGATGCCCGCCTGGGGACCGATGGTGACATTTTTTCCGATTTTCAAGTGGCCCGAAACGCCGGCCTGGCCGGCCAGTACGGCATGGCTGCCGATGGAGGTGCTCCCGGATATCCCCACCTGAGCCACCAGCAGGGTATTCTTACCCACCCGAACGTTATGGGCGATATGAACCAGGTTGTCGGTTTTGACGCCGGACTCTATCCAGGTCTTGCCGAAGGTCCCCCGGTCAATGGTATTGCCCGCACCGATTTCCACATCATCATCGATTTGAACCGTGCCCAGATGGGGGATCTTTACATATCCGTCACCTAGGGGTGTAAAGCCGAATCCGTCGCTGCCGATCACCGAGCCGGCATGAATGATAACGCGGCTGCCGATGCTGCATCCCTCCAGAACGGTGACATTGGGATAAATGATCACGTCATCTCCAAGCGTGACATGACTGCCGATAACCACATTGGGATGCAGGGTGACGCGGTCTCCCACGGCGACATGATCTTCGATAACCACACCGGGAGCGATGGATATCTTGTCACCGTGCCGGAAGGCTTTGCCGATAACCGCACGGTCATGGATACCGTACGACCTTGGCCGCGGGGGGTGGAAGATATTCAAAAGCTCTGTAAAGGCCGCCTGCGGATTGTCCACCTGCACCAGATTCTTGAGATTGGAGCGAAAGGCTCTCGGTACCAGCACCGCTCCCGCGTTGGTTTGGTCGATTTTCTTCAGATAACGTGGGCCTGCGGCGTAGGTAATCTCATGCGGTGAGGCGTCCTCAAAGGAGGCCGCCCCGGAAATGAGTTTTTCGGCAGGGCCGGCCAGGGTGCCCTGCAGTCGGTCAGCTATGGCTGAGAGGGTCATTTGCACGGGTATTACGATTTCCTCACGTTTGCGTTTGCCTATTTCCTATCTGTGATATGCACCGGATGCCGGCATAGCGGCTTTTACGGTGACTGGGCGTCATAGGCCTTCATCACCTGATCGGTGATGTCGATATTGCCGGGTGCATAAACCACACCGCCGGCGCGCTTTTCGATTAAAAGACGGTAGCCTTCGGCGTCGCCTATCTTTTCAACCAGTGTGAAGACATCTTCCTGGATGCGATTGATAATCCGGGCTTCAAGGCGCTTAAAATCATCTAAATATCTTTTCTGGAGGACTTTCAAATCGTTTATTTTAATTCGCACATTGCGTTGGGTCTCTTCCCGCATCTCCGGGCTCATGACCATGGATTCCCGCTGCAGCTGCTTTTCAAGCTCCCTGATCTCCTCGTTTTTAAGGCGCAGATCCTCCTCCATCTTTTTTCCCCGGGCACTGATTTCAACCTGGGCCGCTTTCCCGGCCTTGGAGGTCTCCAGGATACGCTGAAAATCCACTACCCCTATTTTGATGTCCGCCGCCCCAAGGACGGTCGTGGAAAAGAAAACCATCATGATTCCCGTTATGGTCAAAATATGTACTAGCCGTCTCATATTGACATCTCCCTAAAATCTTATCCCAAATGAAAATTCCCAACGTCCGTTGTCGTCCTCACCCGATTCGCGATCGATAATATACCCGTTCTCAAGCCTGAGGGGCCCTAGAGGGGAGTACCACCTGAAACCGAATCCCGCGGTTTGGCGCAGGTCTCCCAAGGTCATGGCCTCTTCCTGGTCAAACACGTTTCCCGTATCGAAGAAGACCACACCGTAAAGGCCGGCATCCTCAAACAGGGGTACGATTACCTCAGCATTGAACTGCATGTATTTTTCGCCGCCGATTTTGGCCCCGTCTTCATCGGTGGTGCCGATTTCCCGCCATTTAAAACCTCTCAAGGAGTTGATACCGCCCAGATAGAAGCGTTCGTAATCGGGAAGAATGCCGTTCGGCAGCTCCTCCACATAGCCGGCTTCTCCATGAATAAAACCGGTCAGGCCAAATAGAAGCGGGAAGTAGAGTTCTGCTTCCCCCAAGTATTTCAAAAAGGCAATATCGCCCCCCAGGCCGGCGTATTCCACGGCAATGCTGTGGTTCTGGCCCTCACTGGGATTGAACAGGCGGTTGCGGGAGTCATAGCCTATGGAACCCCTGATGCTGCTGGTGGTGTTTTCACCCTCAAGGGCCTTGATCGATGTTGAGGCGCTATCATCGATATCGATCAATTCCGTGATATCGTAGTTGTAGGCCAGATAGACCCGCGTGTAGTCAAAAATCAGATAGCCGGTCCGGAGGCCGCCCCCCACGCTTTTCTTATCATATATCTCGTAATCCTTCTCGGTCTTGAAAAGATCGAAACCCCCCAACAGGGGAATATCAAACAGCCACGGCTCCGTAAATCTCATCGTGTATTTATCGGTGGTTCCTCCGATTTGTCCCTTAAAATCGAGGGTTTGCCCCCGACCGAACAGGTTTCTCTGGGTAACGGAGCCCAGCAAGTAGAACTTTTCGACGGAGCTGTATCCACCACCAATGCTGAACGTACC
>CAZWGD010000122.1:0-7028 GCA_964633235.1 uncultured Desulfobacteraceae bacterium
TAAAAGTTTCAAGGGAATACGCGCCTGCTTCACCCTTCAATGCTGCCACGGGCATATTATCCATCAAAAACCGGGCAGCGGTAAATCTGCATTCAAAGACCCGGCATCGAGACCGCCGGTTTCGGGTCTATATCAGCTGGCCTATGTGGCCCTGGTTCTGGAAAACAGCTTACCGGGCCGGGAACTATATCGGGGCTTGGCCGATATATCGGGGCCGGATGAAGACTTCATTCAATTCGGCAGTGCCGATTGGTTTTGGGAAACCAAGGAGTTTTGCAATTCCTACGTCATCCAGGTATGCCCCCGGCGGTTCCGACACCTCGACCGCTTTAAGATGGACGCCGGGGAGGCGCGGAGATGGCTTGCCGCCAGGGCCTTCCTTTTTAAGGCGTTGCGAAAGATGGTGGGGCTCGTCCCCTAGTTAGCGGAGTCCCTGCCTACCATCAATTTATGAACTTTAGAAGCTCCTCGGGCCGATGGATGATGTCAGCGGCACCGGCCCGACTCAGTTCATGCTCCGAACGAAAGCCCCACGCGGCGCCCAGCGGGAGCATGTCGGCCCTTACAGCGGTGATGATATCCACGTTGCTGTCGCCGAGAAAGAGAAAATCCTGCGGAGGAATGCCAAGGTTCCGGGCGATCTCCCGTGCCCCGGTGGGATCAGGCTTCATGGGGACGCCGGTCTGCTGGCCGAGTACGACGGCGAACTTCCAATCAGAAAAAAACTCCTGGATGCAGAGTTCGGCAAAATGCTGGGGTTTATTGGAAAGCACGGCTATTTGGATATGCTTTTCAGACAGGGCATCCAACAGTGCGGATACACCGTCATACGGTCTGGTCTTAATCTTCCAACTGCGGTGATATGCTTCGAGGAAGGCCTCAGAACAGTCCGCCACCAGGTCATCGTTTCGTTTCTCCGGCGGTAGGGCTCGCAACACCAGCCTGGCCGATCCGTCACCGACAAAATGGGCCACCGCCCCGGCCGGATGCGTGGGGAGCCCCCTTTCCTGCAGTACACGATTCAAGGCGTCCGTAAGATCCCCCAGGGTATCCAGTAGGGTCCCATCCAAGTCAAAAATCACCGCCCGGTACGCCATTTGACTCTTTTCACCTTTTCGGTCTTAAGCTTGGGGTTCGCTCGCAAGGTTACCTGTGGGCCGGTGTACGTTTGCCCCACCGGTAGATGTGCATCGGCGGAATATTTAAAAATTCAGTGGTCGTTTCTACGGGCCCTAAGATAGAGCGGCATAGATCGGCCACGCGATTGCTGACCTGGTAGGCCACAAAATGCCCTTTACGATGGATTACACCGGAAATGGTTTCTAAAATTTGCCGGCCCTGGCTGCGGCTTATGGTGGAAAAGGGGATGCCGGAAATGACGGCCTTGGGGGTGTCAAGATGATACATTGACAGGATGTCCTTGAGTTCCAGGGCACTGCCCAGGTGGGCGATGAGCCGTCTATCCCGGATGGCACGCACCAGGGTGTGAAAGCGAGGGTTGATTTCAACGGCCAGCAACCTGGCTTGCGGCGACATAGCGCGCAGTATGGCGCGGGTGGTGCCTCCCGTTCCCGGGCCTAGTTCTACGATGACATCGGACGAAGCAACCTCGGCAGCCGTTACAATGCGCCGCTCCAGGAAACGCGAACTCGGAATTATCGACCCAATCTGAAGAGGGTGCTTCAAGAATTCCTGAAGGAAGGCCAACTGGCCGTTGATTCTATGATTAAAGGGCATATGATTTGACATGCGATGATCTCCGAGCAGACTTCACTCGGCAAAACGGGTTTGAAGTTCCATTCGCATGCAGCTTGATACGAAACGTATTTAAATATGTCCGATATTTGCCTGCCCACCCATACCACTCCCCGCGCCGTTAATCAAAACTTTTATCCGCCATGGCAAATTGACAACTAAGGCGAAGACAGCCTACACCGAATCGGTTTCAGGCTCAAAAAAGAGGTCGCGATGGGGTATGCCTCCGCCGAAGAGTCCGGCTTCTCGGGGGAAGGAGCTCAACCCGGAGTTTAAAATGTAGCTGGCCCTGGCCATGGCCAGGAAATCCAGAAACATGTTTTCAACATAGTCGTAAGTGTCCCACTCAACCGAAACAACGGGGGTTTTACCGAAGCGGTTGCTTAAGAAAGCCTGCTTTGTATCGGGGCAGTCTGAAAAGACGAGGACGCGCTCAAAACTCTGCTTTCTCAGGATGCTGGCGGTGGCTTGGGTGACTTCCTCCGGAAGCCACATCTTGCATCCCGAAAACCGGCGAATGTCTTTTCTTAAATGGACGCACAGCCATCGGCCCCGGCAAATTTCAGGGCGGGCATCGATGCGTTTTACGAACTGCTCGCGGGGTAAGAAGTACTTCCGGTAGAGCTTAATTTTTTCTTCATCGCTGATAGGCAGGCTCAAGGACGTCAGGATCATAACCGTGTTTACATCCATCCAATGCTTTTTGGCAGGCGCTTTGGCATGCTGAAGGTCTTCAACGATGTTCAGATCCTTTTGCCGGCAGAGACCGGCATGCTCCGATAAAAGGCGTATCTTCTGACCCCGATTGATGAACGGTTTGAAGAATGGAATGGGTTCAAAAAGCGTTTCAAAATCACAGAAGCCGGTTCCGAACAGCTCGTCTTCAAACAGGATTCTGCCCATAACGGATATGTCCTTACGCCACAAGTGGGCCAACCGCAGTCCATGTGCTGCGGCAAAATGAATGGCGGAGACCATTACACGCAGACGATTGCCTAGCCCGCAACGGGGGCAGACGGCCAGTAGTTTCCCATTTTGCCGGGTCTCCGAAAAGCGGGGTTTCATCTAGCTAGGAACCTCCCTTGGTTAGGTCGGCGAACCAACGAATTTGAATTGGGGTTGTTCAGGCTGCCAACTTTAGTGCATCGTTAAGAGAATCCTTCAGCCTTCTGAGGTTTCAAATGCGCGGCAGGTTATCCTTTTAAGCAATCCTTGTCAAACGACTCACTTTATCCAAAACGGTCATCCCCGCTACGCTTCATTCGTTCCTAATGCGGTTATCCTGTTGGGATCGGATCGTAGAGTTGACAAGCACCGTCTAAGAACCTAAGATTTCATTCGGTCCAGCAGTATGACCAACGGTTAAAATCAACCACAGCCACTAAATTTAAGATGTTTTGAGAAAGGAGAATGTAAAATGGAAGACAAGGTATTGAAGGCCATGAGGGAGGCGGGCAAACCTGTCCGCCCCGGTGAAGTTGCCAAAACCCTGGGCGTGGACGGCAAGGAAGTCTCCAAGGCCATCGCCAAGCTGAAAAAAGACGGCAAGGTCACCTCGCCGAAACGATGCTACTATGCCCCCGCCGATTAATTGTGCGAACAATTTCAACATATTCCTTGGGGCCGCATGGAAGGCGATTCCGATAGGGCCTTCGGGAATGTGGTCTCCACCGGGGGGTATTATCCCTCCCCTTAATAAACATACATGGTGAGTCTGGACTGCGATGGGGAAAACCTTTTTAATGCGGCAAACATCCCTTGAGCATGACCGCAGCCACATTCATGTTGAATTCCGCAATCCGCACCGGGTAATGAGTTCAGCGGTCCTAAACGGCGGCCTGGTCCACGCCAGCCACCTGGTTAACTTGCGGGTATCCAAACGCGGGAAGCCCCTCGAATCGCCGGAGAAAACCCTTTCGGGATACTGTGAGGAAGCCGGCTGGAGCGGTACGGTCGTGGGCATGATGACCGCCGCTTCAATGGACTCTCTCCGTGTGGCCAGAGAAACTGTGCAGGATATTGATGTGGTCGCCCTGGTTACAGCGGGCTTGTCCAACCCCAGGCGGGCGGGTGATCGGGCCGACCACCGGAAAATGGCGACACCACCCAGGACGATCGGTACGATTAACATCATGGCCATGACCTCTGCACGTTTAACCGCGTCCGCCTTGGTGGAAGCACTGATGATTGTGACTGAAGCGAAATCCGCAGCATTGCAGGAAGCCGGAATCAAGAGTCCGATTTCCTGCAAAATCGCCACCGGTACGGGTACGGATGCAACGGCCATGGTCAGCGGACGAGGAACGCAAACAGTAAGATACTGTGGAAAACATGTGCTGTTTGGAGAAGTGCTGGGACGTCTGGTTACCGAAACGGTGATATCTTCAATTCGCAGGAATCCAGCACATACGGTTTCGATCGATTTCACGGCCAAAGCCGATGATCAGGATGTGGTCAGCGGTGATTCAAGGCCTTTTGATCAGTTTAAGAAAGGGCATATCCCCGGAGCCGTTGAATGAACAAGGCAAGCCCAAGCGTAATAAAAAAATTATCCAGTACCACGGGAAAGCGCAGCAAAGCGGTCCATAAGGGCTTTGCCCAAGACATTGCAGCCCAAAACGACATTGAATCCATCCGGGAACTTGTGGGGCTGCTGGCAAGCAGGGACAGGAATATCCAAAGCGATGTCATAGAAGTCCTGTATGAAACCGGCTATTTGAAGCCTGATCTGATCTCTGATCACCACGCCATATTCTCAGAATTATTGAGCCATAAAAACAACCGGTTGGTATGGGGCGCCATGATTGCCCTGAGCTGCATCTCGAAAACGGCACCGGAAATCGTCTTTGCATCCCTGCCGATGATACAAAAGGCTGTGGATAATGGAACGGTGATCACCAAAGATGCCGGCGTCGCTGTCTATGCAAACCTGGCAACCGTTAAAAAGCAAAGAAGTGACGTATTGCCTCTGCTTTTCAATGAATTAAGGAAATGCCCGGACAAACAACTGGCCCAGTATGCCGAAAAGTCAGTTACCGCCATGGACAAGGAGGTCAAGGGTATATTCCTTGACATCATCAATTCCAGGCTCAAAACGATTGAAAAGGCCTCCCAGATTAAAAGAGTGACCAGAGTCCGCAAAGCCGTTGAAAAGATTTAGCCACTGGTGCGCCACCTCTGATGTCACCGGCAACCGCGCTTCAATTCAAACCGCTGAAATCCCCAGAACGCGCTTCCCCCCACAAAAGCAATTGCGGCACTCACAGCGAACATCACCACCGGCCCAGCCTGTTCGTATAGATATCCGCTGATGAAAAACCCGACCATGAGCCCCAACCCATAAGTAACCGCATTATTGGCTGCCTGGCCGGTGGTTTTTGTTTTGGCGGACATCAGACTGTCCATAAAAAGAATGCTGGCCATGTGGAAGGCCCCGTAAGTTGCCGCGTGCAATACCTGGGAGCACAGGACCACCGGAGCTGAGGTCGATGTGCATAATATCAGCCATCTCAGCGTGGCGGCAAAAAACGAAAAGGTCAGAACGGATTCAAAGGAAAAGCGCTTGAATAGGCGGTCCGACGTCATCATGATCACAATTTCCGCCATGGAAGCCAGGGCCCAGATGACGCCGATCAAAGGGGCGCTATAACCCAAATTTTCAAGATGAATAGATAAAAAGGCATAGTAGGCCCCATGGCTTACCAGCATTAAGAACGAACAGGCTAGAAAAACGATCACCTGCCGTCGGAATAACCCTTTCGTCTCGGTGGCAACTGCGGATCGGGGAGGTGTTTTCATCCTCGGAATACCGGTGGCGACCAGCGCTTGCAGCAAAGATCCGATAAATACCAGCATGAGAATGATTTGGACGGTGTAAATGTCAATGGCCTTTCCGAGAAGGATAACGACCAGGATAAAACTCAATGAGCCCCACGCACGGGTCCGGCCGTAGCGCTTTTTCTCCTTTCCCAGCACGTCCATGGTAAAGGCCTCCAGAAAGGAGATGATGGGGGCGGAAAAAATACCGTACAGCACCATAATCATCAACACCAGGTAGAATTCATGCGTATAAAATAAGCACAACCACACCGCGGCGGCGGCGAAATTGCAGATGATATAAATGGGCCGACGAATTTGGAAGCGATCGGCCAGGTGACCCCACAGTACGGCAAAGAGTATCAGCACCACCGATCTGATGGCCGACATGGCCCCGATCTGGAAGCCGGTGAACCCCAAATGATAGCAGTACAGGTTGAAGTAGGGTAGGGTCATGCCCATGACACCAAAATAGGCGAAGTATTGGGTCCGAATGACCACTGTCGAAAAACGGGTGTGTTCTCTATCCATGTGAATTTCCAACCGGGGGTTTAGGGCGGCGGCAGGTTCCCGGATACCTATTGGTCTTATGGATCTATACCATTTCGGTGCGTCAACTGTCACACGCTAAATACCAGATAGTTCCAAATTGTCCCCTGGAGCCTGGGTCAATACCGGTTGCTTCACACCGGTTTCTTTACAAGGGGTGACATCGGTGTTATTTTTAACTTTATGGGAACCGGATTTCCAATAATAACAACCCTCTTATTTCGCAGGAGTGGAAAATGGAGTTCATCAAAATTAAATTCAGCGATGGGTTTGAGGGCCTGGATGCCAGATGTCAGAATTCTTTTGATGATATCTTTCAGTCCCTAAGCCCGCTCTTTACCCTTTCCCAGAGATCCTGGAATCCCCAGATGGATATTTTCGAAACACCGGATGAGATCGTCATACATGCGGAGCTTGCCGGTGTTGAAAAAGAGGATTTGGGGGTGGATGTCAGCAGCAAGGCGGTGAGGGTTTACGGATGCCGGCGGGAATTGGCCCAAAACCCCGGAGCAAATTACCGGCTTGCTGAAATCCAATATGGCAAGTTTGAACGCATCCTCTTTCTGCCAACGCGTATCGATGCGCGGGAAGTGGCATCCTCTTTCAGAAATGGTCTGCTGCAGTTGCGGTTGAAGAAAATTCCCCTTGGGAAAGCCTATAAAATACCTATATTGGACGAATAGCGATATTTTTTTTGAAAAATCCATTGAATCGTTACGCCTCTGTTGGTTGAGGAGGAAAACATGACTGACCAGATCCTGAATTTTGATCTTAATAATAGACAGTTGCCGGACACACTTTCCCTGATTCCTTTATTTGACGCGGTTCTTTTTCCAAAAATGGTTTTGCCTCTAATGGTCATGCAGACGGAATCCGTTCAACTGATCGACGAAGCCATGAGCAAAGAC
>CAZWGD010000123.1:0-2244 GCA_964633235.1 uncultured Desulfobacteraceae bacterium
AAGTCTATCTATCAAAAAGGTATCCTGGTCAATCGCATGAACCGCACCCAGGCGTCTGTATGGCACCTATCCGGTCCCTCTCCGGAAATCCCCGAGGAACCTGAATACACGGATGTCACGGATGTCACCGCCTTCCTCGCTCTGGTGGGTAAAGACATATTTTCAATCACCGAAACACTTACCGCCCTGGACCTATTTGCTCCCGGGAAAACCCCGCCCTTTCTGCTGCAGGGACCCTTTTCCCATGTACCCTGCCAAATGGTGGTCATGGGAACGGACGGGGATGCATCCGGCCTTTTGTTTACCTGTTCCCGGGCATACGGTCAATCCATGGCCCAGGCTATTTTGGACGCTGGAAAGGCGTACGATCTGCGTCCCGCCGGTGAGGACGCTTTCAGGCACTGGATCAGCGCTGAGGCCTTTCAGTCAAAATCGTAGCGGCCGATGCGGGCTAAGATGGCCCTGGAAGAAAGACATACACTCGCATGCCCATCGACACCCCTGGAAGCTGTGAAGTAGCCTTGACGGTTCCTTTTTATGATCTGGATCCCATGCATATGGTGTGGCACGGCAACTATCTGAAGTATTTTGATTTTGCCCGATCAATGCTATTTCGCAATGCGGGTATCGATCTGATCGATTATTATCAACGGACCGGATATCTATTTCCCATCACCAAGACCACTACCAAACATATCAATTCCCTGGGTTATCTTGATCAATTTACCTGCCGGGCCACGGTAGTGGAGGCACGCTACAAAATTGTGATCGACTTTCAGATTCAACTGAACAAAAACAAGCGGACGTTTGCCAAGGGGAGAAGTGAGCAGGTGGGGGTGAAATACCCCGAGAAAGAGATGCTCTTTGAAATCCCCGGTGAAATTAGACACAAATTGGGGTTTGGCATTGGAAGCTGATTTTGAAAAAGCCTGTTTATTAGGTGTGGAACGGGTAGCCGCCTGGGTCGATCTTTTGGATGATATCAATGTCTTTCCGGTGGCCGATGGCGATACCGGCCGGAACCTGATTACCAGCCTGACCCCCCTGCGCTATATGGCCGGTGATCGGGAAGAAACCATCAACCAGCTCCTGCTTTCGGCTCGGGGAAATTCGGGGAATATCGCCGCCCGCTTCTTTTCCGGGTTTTTGGGGGCCGATACCTGCAAGGCCATGCCCCGTGCGGCTCAGCACGGCAGGGATCTGGCCCGGCAGGCGGTAAAGGCGCCGGTTCCCGGAACCATGCTAACGCTTTTCGACGCCCTGGCTGAGTTTTTAGAAAGCCAGTCCCTAGACCGATCCCGAATGTTCGTAAAGGGGATTATCCGGCACCTGGAAAAGTCGGTCCGCTCAACCAGGGACCTTCTACCGAGTTTGAAACAGGCCGGGGTCGTGGACGCCGGTGCTCTGGGCATGTATATTTTTTTGGAGGGCTTTTTTAACAGCTTGATTGATCGTACGGATGCCTTTCGCCCTATCAGGGAAACATTCCAGGGCTTACTGGAAATCGACCCCTCTTTTAAAATCCACGATCAAGCAGGATACTGCGTCGATGTGGTCGTACGTTCCGGGGACCGCGTCCAGGATGATATCCGGGCGCTTGCCAACTTGGGTGACAGCGTGGTGGTCATACCCCACGGGGACTACCTTAAGGTCCACATGCACACCCATGACACGCAGGCGGCCAGACAGGAAATGGAATCCATCGGCGACCTTGCGCGCTGGTCCCATGATGATATCGGCTCCCAAATCAAGGCCTTTAAAAAGCCGCAGGTGGCCGGGGCCATCCATGTCATGACGGACGCCGCCGGTTCGGTTACCCGGGAGGACGCCCGCGATCTTAACATCACCCTTCTGGACAGCTATATCCTTGCCGGGGACCGTTCGCTGCCCGAAACCCTTTTTTCCCCTGGTGAGCTTTATGAGATCATGCGCGGCGGGACCCGGGTAACCACCTCCCAGGCTTCGGTTTTCGAACGCCACCAGCACTACCGGCGGGTGATCGATCAGTATGAACGGGTGTTGTACCTCTGCGTGGGATCCGCATTTACGGGAAATTATGACACCGTGATGGATTGGAAACGCAAATATGATCCTGACCATCGCCTGACGGTGATCGATACCGGAGCGGCCTCGGGACGCCTGGGAACCATCGCTCTGGCCACGGCGCGGTACGCCGCTGAAGCAGAGGACCCGGAGGCGGTGGTGCGGTTTGCTGAAAAAGCGGTTGATGCTTGTGAGGAATAT
>CAZWGD010000123.1:2254-7016 GCA_964633235.1 uncultured Desulfobacteraceae bacterium
GTTTCTAGACAAGCTTAAATACCTGGCGGCAGGCGGCCGCTTATCCAAACCCGGCGCTTTTTTCGGTGATATGCTGCGGGTAAAACCGATCATCAGTCCCACGGCTCAGGGGGCCAAAAAGGTCGGAACGGCTAGGAATCAAAAGGAGCAGGTGGCCTTTGCCCTGGAACGGCTTCAAAAAACCCTGAAAAGGGATACCCGCGCTCTTATCATGCTCGAATTCTCAGACAACCGCGCCTGGGTGAAGCAAACGCTGAAAAAATGCTTTGAGGACCAATTCCCGGCGGCGGAGATCATGGTTCAACCCCTGTCGCTGACTTCCGGGGTTCATATGGGACCGGGAACCTGGGGTGTGGCCTACTTGCCGGACGGATAACCGATCGGGAGGTTGTCCCAGCCCCTCATAAAGTGGGGAAATCACTGATGCAGGCCAGGCCGACAGTACACCGTGAACGCACCGACCCTCCCGCCATCGCCGTGATCATACCCGTCTACAACCATGCCAAAACAATAACGGGTGTGGTCCGGCGTGCGCTGCGGCTTAACATGCCGGTCATTGTGGTGGATGACGGGTCTACGGATGAAACCCCCCAGGCGCTGGCGTGTATCCGGGAGGTCCGGCATTTGATGCACACCCGAAACCGGGGAAAAGGCGCCGCCATCACCACCGGTTTTGTGGAAGCCTTAAAAATTGCGGACTGGGCCATCACCCTGGATGCAGACGGACAGCACGATCCCGAGGATATGTTGAAAATGATCCGTTCGATTCCGGATCATACGCGCCCCATCGTAGTGGGAAGGCGGCAGGGGATGGACGGATACGAGGTCCCCTGGACCAGCCGCTTCGGACGCAAGTTCTCCAATTTCTGGGTTTTCATGGCCGGCGGACCCCGCATGAGCGACAGCCAAAGCGGCTTCAGGATCTATCCCCTGCCGGAATCCTTGTCGCTCCCGGTAAAATCAGAACGGTTTCAGTTTGAAATCGAAATCCTGGTAAAGGCCGCCTGGAAGAAAATGACCGTCATGGAATGCCCTGTCAGCGTCGATTATCAACCCGGAAAACGAAGGGTATCCCATTTCCATCCATGGATCGATTTTTTAAGAAACGCCGCGACCTTTTCACGGCTTATCCTTCAACGGCTTTTCATCCCTCCTGGAATTAGAAAACGCCGCTAGTGGATACCTAACCCCAAAAAAGCCGCCAAGAACCGGTCGGAGTATCCCTATGAGGGTTGTGTTCTACCGTATAATGATGTTTCTGTCCAACAAACTCGGGCACTGGGTGTTTGCCCTGTTTGCCTGGCTGGTGTCCACTGGTTTTTTCTTTCTTTTCCCCTTGCGGGTGGCCAACAGTATCCGGTTTTACCGCTCCCTTTTTCCTGGCCGAAAATGGATTTACCATCTGTGGTGCGCCTGGCGTCAGTTTCACAATTTTGCACAGGTCTTCCTGGACGGTTTTTCATCCCGGGAGTATGGTTATCATGACGTTTTTTCCCAGGGATGGCATCACCTTGCGGCTGCCCTCGAAAAGAAAAAGGGGGGGATTCTGCTCATGTCCCATATGGGAAGCTGGGATGCGGCGGCCCATCTCTTAAAACACAGGCAGGCCGATATCCGATTGCTGCTCTATATGGGCATCAAACATAAGGAGCAGATCGAAAGGATCCAGAAGGAAAATCTTACCCAGAGCGGTATTCGTATCATCGCCGTAGGTCCGGACGGCGGATCCCCCTTTGATATCGTCGAGGGCATTCGTTTTCTTGAATCGGGGGGGGTGGTATCCCTGACCGGAGATATGGTCTGGCAGGATGCTCAACGGACGGTTGCGGTGGATTTTTTGGGCCATGAAGTCTGCTTGCCGGAAATCCCCTATGTGCTTGCCCTCCTGTCCGGCGCACCCCTGTTTATTTTTTTTGCCTTTCGCACCGCTGAAAGGGGGTTCAGGTTTACGCTATCCAAGCCCATTTTCATCAGGAAAGCACCCCGCGAAGAGCGGGCCGCCGTCATCCGGAAGGCTGCGCAGCAATACGCGCATATCCTGGAACAGACCGCCAGGGATCACCCCTTCCAGTGGTATCATTTCAAACCATTTTGGCGTAGGGACCTGAAGGATCGGTGATGCTTGTCTCTAAGACCGCAACTTTTTCTTTGAATAAAGCGGATTGGTGTAGTATTATTAAAATTTTATGCTTAAAGGAGGCTTCTCGGCGTGGCGACGAGTCTCCAATCCCAGGTGAGAAGTAGATATGACACGTGATGACATTAAGGCTGAAATCCTCAGGACTTTTAGAGACCATTTTGAAATCGACAACCCGGGACTTGAGGTCAACCTGAGAGAGGCTTATGATTTCGACAGTATCGACGCCATCGAGCTGTTGCGGGAGATTGAAATCATGCTTGATTCCGAGCTGACCCAGGAGGAAAAAAAGCAGGCCATGGAGATTCAAACCATCAACGATATCCTGGATTATATCGAATCCCTGATGATTGACAGAAGACGGGCCGACCGATAATGGAAAGAAGAGTCGTCATAACGGCCTGCTCGGCCATAACGCCCATCGGCCACGGCAAGGGAGAAATCATCGACAACCTGCGCAAGGGCGTTTCCGGGGTCAAGGAATTGCGGCGGGATGACCTGATTTCCGAATATATCCATTCGGGTGTTTTCGGCACCGTGGACTACCCCTTAACCTACAACTTCACCCGGACCCAACGCAAGACCATGGGACCGGTGTCCTACTATGCCTGCCAGGCGGCCAAAGAGGTTCTGGAAGCATCCGGCCTTGAAAAGGCCTTTATCACCTCGGGCAGGCTGGGGGTGGCCTTTGGGTCGATTCACGGGAGCCCTACCATTCAGCGGAATATCTATAAGTCTTTTTTCAGCGCCTCCCGCTCGAAATTCGCCTCCATCGGCGCGGTTGATTATTTGAAATCCATGGTTCATACCACGGCGGTGAACATCACCAAAATGTTCGGTATCACCGGACGGGTCATCTCCTCATCCACGGCCTGCACCACCAGCAGCCAGTCTATTGGCTACGGATACGAGACCATCAAGTACGGGTTGCAGGACGCCATGCTGTGCGGTGGAGCGGATGAGTATGACACCACCACCGTGGCCGTATTCGACAACCTGTTGGCCTGCTCCACGGCCTATAACGACCGCCCCCACCTGACACCACGTCCCTTTGATGCCCATCGGGACGGGCTGGTGGTGGGTGAAGGTGCCGGAGCCCTGATGCTGGAAGCCTATGAGTCGGCTAAAAAGCGGGGCGCCCCCATATTGGCCGAAATTATCGGTTTTTCCTGTAACAACAACGGTGGAGACCTGATTTTGCCCAATATCGACGGCATCTCCGAGACCATACGCATGGGCCTGGAAAACGCCCGCATCGATCCCCAGGCGGTTGATTTTGTCAGCGCCCATGCCACGGGCACCAAAATGGGTGACGTGATCGAAGCCCAGGCCATCGGTAAACTCTACGGCCGCACTCCCGTGGTAACCGGCCTTAAAAGCTACATGGGGCACACCATGGCAGCCTGTGGGGCCATTGAGACCATCATCACGCTCTATATGATGGCAGAGGGGTTCATTGCCCCCACCCTGAATCTGGACACCATCGATGACCGTTGCGCATCCATCCGCCATGCCAGGCGTCTAATCGAAACCGATATGCACATCGCCGCCATCCAAAACTTCGCTTTCGGAGGGGTCAACACCTGCCTTTTTATCAAACAACCGGATGAGTGATTCCGCCTTGAACCCATCCAGCCCCTCTTACGCGCCAACCTGTCTCAGGTCGATCGTCGATCTCGTAGTCACGCTTGTGGTCTGGGTCTATTTTACCCTGGGCTTTGTGATTTGCTTTTCTCCGATCTACCTGGCGGGATATCTGTTTTCAAAAAACCGGGAGGTCTTCTTCCAACGCTGGAATCATATTTTTTTCAAAGCGTTCTTTGCGCTTATTCGGCTTCTCATCCCGGGGCAATCCTGGCAAATTTCACCGGAGATAAGGAATATCCGCGGAGCGGTGATCGTTTGCAATCACCTGTCCTATCTAGATCCCCTGCTGATGATTTCTCTATTCGCCAGACATAAGACCATCGTTAAGGAACGCTTCTTTCAAGTGCCTATCTTCAGTTGGGTGCTAAAACACTCCGGATATCTGCCCGCCACCGCCGACCGTAGAAACCCCGAATTGTGGATGGAGCAGGTCCGGTCTCTGGAGCGTTACCTGGCGGCCGGCGGAAATTTATTTGTCTTCCCGGAAGGAACCCGCAGCCGGAATGGTCATATCGGTTATATCAACCGAGGGGCCTTTAAAATCGCCCGTTTTTGCCGTGCGCCCATCGTAGTACTTTTCATCACCCATACGGAGGCCCTTTTCCCACCGGGAAAATTCTCGTTAAACACCGCTGCCAAGAACACCATCAGCATAAACCTGTTGGAACACATCCAACCCGATTTTCAGGACCAAACCTTTGTCATGGGTGACCTGGTATCCCGGGTGCACTCCATTTTGGAGAAAAAGGCCATTCGATTGCTCCGTTAATAACCGCTCATCCGGAAGAGATCTTGTTGCCCGATTCTGAGTGTAAATTCGATATATTTCTAGTCACCGCTATCTTGAAAGGGCATCGGAATTTTGTTGACAAAATATTTTTTTTTCTTTAGGTTGCCATGAATAATTTCTTGAATAACAAGCCGTTAACCATGTATGGTATATGGATTTTCACATACTATTTTGCATCCTGTTTTGGG
>CAZWGD010000124.1:0-6852 GCA_964633235.1 uncultured Desulfobacteraceae bacterium
ATTACTTCCGGCTCGCGCCGGAAGCTCGGCCTATGCGCCATGCCAGGCACACGTTAACGTTAACCAACGTTAAGAAACGTTGGCCATGACAACCTTAACACCTTTCATAAGCCGGAGGGCGCCCCACATCCCAAACCACAAGAGATGGCGCCGCCATGGGCATAGCCTTTACACACCGGTATCTCCTGGCCTGAAAACGGATAAGGCCAAGCCCGCCCTCAAAGAACCCGGCCTTTGTGATTTTTGTTGGCACCATGCTTGCATTCAATCCCGTAAATGATTAAAACTCAAAAACCAGACGGAGGTTCAACATGAATATCGATAGAGTCATCCTTGCCTTTGCGGGCGCTTTAATTCTGCTCAGTGTGGTGTTGGCGTTGTGGCAAAGCCTATATTGGCTAATCTTAACCGTCTTCGTAGGTGCCAATCTGCTCCAATCCGCTTTTACCGGCTTTTGTCCCGCCGCCATTATTCTTAAAAAGGTGGGACTTCGTGAGGGCAAAGCGTTTTGAAAAAGGGATTGCCAAAAGCTATTGGCTGTTGCCTGGAATTTACACCTTAAAAAAGGGAGACGGCACATGAAAAATCATCGGTTTCGCGTCTTGAACGGTTATCGGCCGGCCGGCATACTGCTGGCGATGATCATACTTGGGTTTGCCTGGTCTGCTCAAGCGCTTACGCTTGAAGCCTGTATCAAGACGGCCCTGGAAAACAACCCGGATATTCAAGCGGGCTTGTCGCGGATGCAGGCGGCCGACCATATGATCAAACAGGCTGAATCGGCGTACTATCCGCGTCTGTACTTATCCGGGACCTACTCCCTAACCAATAATCCGACCCAAGCCTTTATGATGGCCCTCAACCAGAGAGATCTCGACATGACCGATCCGGCTTTTGATCCCAATGATCCGGATCTAACCGACAACCTGCGCCTATCCATGGGTTTGAAGTACCGAATTTATAACGGCGGCGTCAATACCATCAATGTTCAATTGGCCGAAGCCGGCAAACAATTCCGCGAATTGAGCCTTCGGGCCGTTCAAAACGCATTGGTCCACCAGGTGACCAGGGGGTACTATGCGGTCCTTAGAGCGCGCTCTTTTGTACACGTTCAAAAGGAATCGGTTGCCAGTTTGAAAGAGAGTCTGCGGGTTGCCCAGGTCCGGCATGAGGCCGGGTCGGCCGTCAAGACAGACGTGCTGAACCTGGATGTGAAACTGGCCCAGGCGCGTGAAGATCTAATTCGAGCCGAAAACGGTGTTCAATTGGCGGTCGCCTCCCTGAATACGGCTCTCGGCTCGCAGCGGGTATCGATGCAGAACCTCCCGTCACCGGCCGAAGAGCGGCTTCGGGAGATGCCGGCGGCCCTCGATTTCGACGGTATCGAAAACCGCCCGGAGATAAAAGTCAACCGAACCCTTTCCCGCATCAAGGCGCATGCCTATAAAAAAGCGACCCGGGAATACCGCCCATCCGTAAATGCCTTTGGATCTTACGATTTGGACAGCGGCGGTTTTGAGGGGCTGGAAGACAGCTATCTCGTGGGTGTCATGGCGGAGTGGGAATTTTTCGATGGGTCTCAACGGTCAAACGCCATCCGCGCCGCTGAAGCCGATTGGCAGGCAGCCCAAAAAGAGGCGCTCAAGGTCCGCAATGATCTGCGGCTTGATATCCACCGGGCCTACCTGGAGGCTGGAGAGGCCTGGGAGCGCCTGGAGGTTAGCGAAAAGAGTTCTCAGAGCGCCGCTGAAGCATTGCGCATAACCGCGGAACTGTATAAAGAAGGAGTGGCTGACATTACCGCTTTACTGACCGCCCAGGTGGGGTTGACGGCCCAAAAAACCCGCCGTGTGGCTGCCTATTACGACTATCTAACGGCCCTGTCCAATTATGATCGGGCCATGGGACTTGCCGCGGTAACGTATATAAAGGAATGATGAACCCTATCGTTAGGAGAAAGCATGGCTGACAAGCAAAAAAGAAAGGCTGCAAACGTCTTGAAAATAATCAAATGGCCCATCGCCATAGTGGGCCTGGCCCTGATGATTGCCTGGACGGGCGGCATGTTTCATGCCAAAACCGCCGCCGGCAAGCTTGATGTCAATCCCGGCAAATCCCTTCCGGAGAATGCCGAGACCTATAGCGTGGAAATGGCCACCGTGGCACCGAAAATCGATGTGGTCGGTACCGTGGCCTCTGAAGAGACGGTACATTTGAGCGCCCGCATCAGCGCCTATGTCAGCAGCGTATCGGCTTCCGCCGGGCAAAGGGTGGCAAAGGGACAGGTGCTGATCAAGCTGGACAGCCGTGAGATGAAGGAAAAGCTGTCGTCGACCAATATTCACCTCAAACAGTCCCTCACCGAGTATAACAGAACCCAATCCCTTTACAAACGCAAAGCCGCCACGGAACAGGCCATGACGGCCGCGGAATCACGGTACAACGCCGCCCGGTCACAGGTGGCCGGAATCGAGGTCATGCTCACCTATACGCAAATACGCTCCCCCATTAACGGCATCGTGACGGACCGACGCGTGGAAAAAGGCGATCTGGCCAATCCGGGCCAGGTCTTGTTGAGCGTTTATGACCCGCGTAATATGCGTATCGAAGTGCCGGTGCCGGTGCGCCTGATCGAAAAGCTGTCTCTGAACCAGGTGGTGGATATCAGCCTGGACCGGCCCACACGGCCCTTCAAAGGTCGCGTCTCCGAAATCGTCAGTGCCATCGATCCGCTCAGTCGAACCCAGGAAGTCAAGGTGCATATCGACAACCACAAGGGGGATATTCTTCCGGGGACTTTTGGGCGTGTATGGGTTTTTGAAGATCCCTATCCGGCGATATTGATCCCGTCCGGCGCCGTGGTTTTGTCCGGTCAGCTTGAGATGGTTCACCTGGTACAGGAAAAGCGCGTGGTCCGGCGTATGGTCAAAACAGGTCCCGCCTTCGGTGACAAAGTTGAAATTCTTTCCGGGTTGTCCCCGGGAGATGTCATCCTGATCAACCCGCTGAAGGAGGGCCTGTAAATGGATTCAACATCATCTGCACTCTCGCGAATCATCGAGTCTTTCTTAAAGGGCAACCTGGCGATTCTGCTTATCATCATCAGTCTGCTGGCAGGCATTGTGGCCCTGGCCATTACACCGCGCGAGGAAGAGCCTCAGATTGTGGTGCCCCTGGCCGACGTTTTGATTTCCTATCCAGGCGGGGATGCCCAGGAAGTTGAGCGGCTGGTCTCATCGCGGCTGGAACGGCTCCTCTATCAGATCGATGGCGTCGAATATGTCTATTCCATGTCCCGCACCGGTATGGCCGTGGTAACGGTCAGATTTCATGTGGGCCAGGATCGTGAGGAAAGCCTGATCAAGCTCTACAACAAGATCAGTCAGAACATGGACCGGGTGACCCCCGGGATCGCCGGGTGGATCATCAAGCCCATTGAGATCGACGATGTCCCCATTGTCAATGTGGCCCTATACAGCCGGGAAGTTGACGACCATCAACTGTACCGGATCGCCGAAGAGGTTGTGGGCAAGCTGCAGCATATCCCCAACAGTGCCAGGATCAGCATTCACGGGGGCAGAAAACGGGTGGCCTATGTCTATCTGGATCCGGAGCGCCTGGCGGCTTATGGACTTTCGGCCATGGAAGTGATGGCGGCCATTCAGATGTCCAACGCCCAGATGCAGAGTGGAGAAATCGAAAAAGCCAATCAGGCCATCCGTATCGAAGCGGGTCCGTTTGTAAAAAACGTCCGGGAAGTCAAGAACCTCTTGATCAGCCTGCATGAGGGCAAGCCGGTCTATCTTAGGGATATCGCCAGCGTAGCCGACGGTCCCGAGGAGGTCCAGGCATATAGCCGTATCGGTTTCGGACCCGCACATACCCCGGCGAACACCCAAAATGATCTCCGGCTTGAGGCGCAGAACAATTTTCCCGCGGTGACCGTCGCGGTAGCCAAAAAAAAAGGCAGCAATGCCGTCTGGGTGGCTGAAGAGGTCGAAAAGCGCATGCAGGCATTGAGACAGTCCCTGCTGCCGCACAATGTGACCTACCAAATTACCAGAAACTATGGGGAAACCGCCAACGACAAGGTCAATAGCCTGGTAAAAAGTCTAGGCGAAGCCATCGTCACCGTTATCGCCCTGATCACCTTTTATATGGGCTGGCGGACCGGCACGATCGTGGCCATTGCCGTACCGATTACCTATTCCCTGTCCCTGCTGTTCAACTACCTCTTTGGGTACACCATCAATCGGGTCACCCTGTTCGCCCTCATTCTGGCCTTGGGTCTGGTGGTGGACGATCCCATTGTCAGTGTAGAAAACATCTACCGTCATCTGACCATGGGGGGACGCAAAAAACTGGAGGCCATTTCCATCGCCATCAATGAGGTCATGCCGCCGGTTATTCTGGCCACCCTGGCCATTATCGTCTCTTTTCTGCCCATGTTTTTCATCACCGGCATGATGGGACCCTACATGCGGCCCATGGCCTTGAATGTCCCGCTGGCCATGCTCATGTCAATGGTGGTTTCCTTTGCCATCACCCCATGGGTTTCCAGCAAGCTTCTCAAACAGGATGTTGCCGGTGAAGAACCCTATGACCTCACCAAAACAACCAACTATCGCTTGTACCGCCGTTTCATTCTGCCTTTTGTGCATTCAAGGGCCAAAAGCCTCCTGTTGCTCCTGGTCATTGCCGTCATGTTTTTCATATCCGTTGGACTTGCTCTGACCGGCTATGTGCCCTTGAAAATGCTGCCGTTTGACAACAAGAATGAGTTTCAGGTACTCATCGATCCCCCTGAAGGCACCACCCTGGAAACCACCGAAGCCGTGGTCCGGGAGGTGGAAACCGTCCTTATGGCCATGCCCGAAGTCACCAATTATATCACCGCCGTTGGTGCTTCATCTCCCATGGATTTCAACGGACTGGTACGGCACTATTATCTTCGTAAAGGGGCCAATGTGGCCGACATCCGGGTAAACCTGCTGCACCGGGATGATCGCGAGATGTCAAGCCACGCGATTGTGCTGCGCATTCGCAACGACATTGAGGCCATTGCCGAAAAGACCGGCGTAAGTATCAAGCTGGTGGAGGCCCCACCGGGACCGCCGGTTCTCTCCACCATCGTGGCTGAAATCTATGGACAACCTCACCACAGCTACGACGAGCTTATCCAGGCGGCGAAAATCGTGAAGACCCGCATGCAACAGACCGACGGCGTGGTGGACATCGATGATATGGTGGAGGCGGACCAGCGCAAGTACTTCTTCCGGGTTGATCGTGAAAAAGCCGGACTGAACGGAATTGCCACCGAAAACATCGTTAAAACGTTAAAGGTGGCCCTGGACGGTATGCCGGCGGGGATCGTCCACCTGGCTTCCGAACAGAATGAACTGCCGATTATCCTGCGTCTCCCCCGGGAGGCACGGTCGGATGTGGCCCGGCTGAAGACCATCACCGTTAAGGGCCGCACTGGGAACCGCGTTCAACTGGGGGAGCTGGGCCGTTTTGAAGAAATCCTGGAGGATAAATCGATATACCACAAAAACCAGGAGCGAGTGGTGTATGTCACGGCTGAAACGGCGGGCAGGGGGCCGGCCTATGCTGTTCTGGAGCTGCGGAAACATTTCAAGGAAAATCCGCTGCCGTCCGGCATCCGGGTGGACTGGAGCGGCGAGGGGGAATGGAAGATCACTTTGGATGTGTTTCGCGATTTAGGTCTGGCATTTTCCGCCGCTCTGGTGGGAATCTATGTGCTCCTGGTTTATGAGACCGCTTCCTACCTGATACCCGTGGTGATCATGCTGTCGATCCCCTTGACCATGATTGGCATCATGCCCGGTTTTGCCCTGCTGAATGCCATCGTGAACAATCCCGTGGGGGGCTTCGATAACCCGGTCTTTTTTACGGCTACGGCCATGATCGGGATGATCGCCCTGAGCGGTATCGTAGTGCGCAATGCCATTATCCTGATCGATTTTATCCGTACACAGGTCAAAAGGGGCAAAGCGCTGGTGGATGCCATCGTCGAGTCTGGTGCGGTCAGGTTCCGGCCCATTTTTCTGACCGCCGGCACCACAACCCTGGGCGCCTGGCCCATAACCCTGGATCCCATATTCAGCGGGTTGGCCTGGTCCATTATTTTCGGCATGATTGTCTCCACGGCCTTCACCCTGGTGGTGATCCCTGTGGTTTATTACTTGATTTACGGAAACAGGAAACCAGTAAATAAGTGAGGCCCGCAAATAAGCAGAGATCGATAAGGAACAAAACATGAAAATGCTGATGATAGTGTGTCCTGAAAAAGCCGTTGCGGAGCTTCGCAACCTGATAGCGGACCATGAGGTGCATGCCTATTCGGAGCTGCACGACGTGACCGGCGAGGGCGAAAAGGGTAAACGCTTTGGTACGCGTGTCTGGCCGGGCAAATCAATCATCATATTTACGGTGGTTCCCGAGAATAAAAAAGATGAACTGGTCAGGGCTCTGAAGGAGTGTCGAAAACGGTTGCCGCCCAAAGAGAGCATCCGGGCGTTTGTAATGCCGGTGGAAGATGCGTTTTAGGCGCCTAGCTGCCTAAAACCAAAGAAGGCCGGAGAGTGGAAATGACAGACAAATATGCCAAGATCGTTCAGCATAATCTTAAGCAGCTATACGCCGATCTTCCCCGGGACCTGGCAACAAAACTCCCTGGTGAGCAGCGGGGAGAAGGCTTTGTTTTTGATGCATTTGGCAAACAGTGCCTGATCGAACCGGAAGGTATTCGGCTGGGCGGCGAGGAGCCAGCCTCCATTCTGGGCATTCTAATATCCCTTTACGCCTTGAACGCCCGTGCCGACATATGCC
>CAZWGD010000125.1:0-6847 GCA_964633235.1 uncultured Desulfobacteraceae bacterium
GCATAATCCCTATGCGGATATTTTTTCTAACGCTCATATCACCAAAGGGTCGCGGGATTTGATAGGTACGGGAAATCCCCATTTTTACCCGTTTGTGGGTGGGATATCCCGAGATCTCCCGACCTCTGAAAATGATTTGGCCGGCATCCTGCTTGATCTCGCTCATGATCAAATTGAAGGTTGTGGTTTTACCGGAACCGTTGGGTCCGATAAGCCCCAAAGATTCGCCCTGCTTAACCTGAAAACTCAAATCACGCACCGCGAAAATGCCGCCGAATTTCTTTGTCAGCCCGTTTATTTCAAGCAGCTTTTCGGTCATACGGTTCATCCTTGAAGCTTTGGCCCCGCAGGCGGTTTCCAACGGCCTTGATCATCTCGATAAGGCCCCTTGGCGCGAACATATAAACAATCAAGGCGATGAGGCCATAACATAGATATCGCCATGCACCGGGAACATACGGGCGCGAAAACTCCAGCAGGAAAGTTAAAAAGTAGGCTCCCAGTATGGGGCCGATAATGGTATGTTCCCCTCCGATGAGGGCGGCGATCAATATGGTAAACAGAAAATTGATGTCAAACATTCCCCGCGGCGATATGGATCCCAGGTAATGGGTGTACAGTACCCCCCCGATACCGGCGACCAGGGCGCTCAGGGTAAAGGCAAACAGTTTGAATTTGGTGGTGTTCAAACCGGCACTCTTGACGGCGTCCTCGTCCATGCGGATGGCGCTTAGGACGGTTCCCAGATTTGAACGGGCCAGAGCCCATAGCCCCAAACCGATCAGCAACATCGCCGCGAGCGACACGTAGTAGTTCATCCAGGCACCGGTGACCAGCAGCGGCAGGCCCGTCAAACCTCTGCTGCCTCCGGTAATATCCGGTCTGACAACCTGGACTAGATGATAGGTCACCTCCATAAAGGCCAGTGTCACCAGGGCAAAATAGGTCCCCCGGGTTCGCAGGGCCGGAAAAAAGAAGAGGGAGCCGGCGATCATGGTCAATAAAACCGCCAGGGGCATGCTGACATAAAGAGGCGTCGCTAAATGGTGGGTTAAGATGGCGCTGGTATATCCGGCCACCCCGATTAAAAAAGGATGGCCGAAACTGATGTATCCCGTATATCCTGAAAGGATATCCCAGCTCATGGCGAATATGGCGATAAAATTGGCGAAAATAAAGATTCGCAGGGATCTGGTTGAGATTAATAGCGGCATGGTGCTCATAATGACCGTAAACAGCAGCCACCAAATTAAGGATCTTTTCAAAAGCGCTCCTTTATCAGGCTTCTTCCTTGCCTAGTAGCCCCTTGGGGAGAATCACCAGGATGACGATGATCAAGAGCAGGGTAAAAACCCCCCTCAACTCGGGTGCAATGACGGTCGTGGTGATGGTTTCCATAAACCCAACGATGTGGGCGGCCACCAGGCTGCCCATGATACTGCCGATTCCACCGATGATCACAACCGCTACCGCGGTTATTAAGGGGGAGACCCACATGGAAGGGTCCAGCTGGGTATAGGTGGCGAAAAACACACCGGCTAGGGCCCCCAAACCTCCCGACAGGGCCCAGGTCATAATGTTGATCCGTTCAGGATCGATGCCTGACAGCAGGGCGCCTTTAGAGTCCATGGAAACGGCCAGAATCGCCCGGCCGGCCTGTGTTTTCCTGACAAAAAGCAACAGTGACCCTAAAGTGATCCAGCTGGTGATCATGGCAAAGATAATGTTCCAGGAAATGATGATCCCCTGCACCCGCGAAATACCGCTGACAATGGGCCAGATTGCCCTGGGAGCCGGCGAGTATATTAAGATGACCACCGCCTGCATCACTACGGCTAAAATCAGGGTTGCTATCTCTACGGCGATGGGGTTGCTCAACAGACGTTTAACGATGGCCAAGTAGGTGATGATGCCGAAAACGACCCCTACGGCAATGGCACCCAGCAGGCTGATTGATTTGGAAAGCTCCAGTACCTGGGAAAGTGTATAGTACGCATAACCGCCGAGCATGATATAAATGCCATAGGCCAGATTCAGCACCCTGCCCACGCTGAATATCATGGTAAACCCCACCGCTACCAACGCGTACAGACCACTGATGAGAAACCCCTGGATGATGATGGCGCTCATTTATCTGACTTTATTTTCCCCTCTAGTACTGATTTGGCCATGGCTGATATGCAAAACCGCCGCTATGTGGGCGACAGAATGTGTGGGCAACAGATTGGGGTAACAGATTGGGATAACAGAGCAGAGGAAAAGCCACCCTCTGCTCTGTCATCTTCCATACCCGGCGCCATAAGTTCAATATGCATATTCAGACAAGAAGCGAACCAGAAGCCTGCGCGTCAGCCAGGCCGCGCACTAAGCAGGCACCGCAGAGAGCGACGCGGCATGATAAGATGTGTCGGGCTTATGTCGCTGTGTATGGAAAGGTTAACCAACCCAGGTGGTTTTATTGTTTGACCCAGGGTGGAAGGTCGAATTTTCCATTGGCGTATTTGGGCGGATAAACACATTTAACCGATCCGTCCGTGTACCACTGAACGACGATCAGTGAAGGATGGCCGTCCTCCAGCGGCTGGGTGATGTCAACCTTGACATTGTGCGTAAAGGCCACACCGGTGCGCGGTTCGACTTCACCCGGCTTGTAGTAGGCATACCGAAGCCAGAGCTTGCCGTCCTTGTAAAGCTTCAGGTCCTCGTTTTCCATCTCTTTCACCCAGGCATCCAGGGGTTTGAACCCCCCGGCGCGTTCGGCGGCGTTGACGGCATTGTAGACGCCGTAATAAGCATTGAACCCGTTAAAGTGGGGAAAAACCGGACGGCTCTTATATTTGGCCTGATATTTACTGATAAATTTTTCCGTGCGGGGGTCCATGTCCATTCCCAGGGTCGGTGGCGGCATCAGGGTTGACATGCCTCCCCCCATACCGCCGGTGTCCTTCCAAAATTCCTTGCCCACAGCGGCGACATTGATGCCCGTGATGGGAATTGGGACTTGCATTTTCACATACTGAGAGGTGGGCACCACACATTTGACCGATGAAATCAGATAGATAAAATCAGGATTGGCTTTGGTGATTTTATTGAAAATAGGACTGAAATCCACCGTATTGACGTCATAGACGACATGATCGACCATTTTGATGCCGGCCGTGGTGAAGATGTCCCCCTTAATAAATTCGAAGGTCCCGGCACCATAGGCGGTATCCTCCTGCATAATCACGCTGGTTTTCCAGCCCATTTCCTTGGCCAGAACGTCCTTGCCGAAATCGACATACTGGGTGCCCAGGGCATAATCCGTGGGGCAGTTCATGAAGTACATTTTGTATTTTTCATACTCTGTGCTGACCTTTTCTATGGCAGCATAGGCCGATGTCCAGGTGTCAAGGGTCGGTGTGCGGTATTCCGCCATTCTCGGCAACCATCCCAGAGACACATCGTCCGTACTTCCGGAAATGATAAAATCGACCTTCCCCTCTTCATTTAGATACTCGTAAGCCTTGATACCTTCGGTAACATCCCCCCCGGTATCGGCTTTGACAAGCTTGATCTTACGGCCGCCTAACATCCCGCCGGCCGTATTAATTTCCTCAACAGCGATCTCAGCACCCCTCAAGGTGCTTTTTCCGGCATCGCTGTCAAAAGGTCCGATAAATCCGATAACCACGGGATCCGCAGATGCCGAAAAGACCGGGCAGGCAGGTACGACCAGCAACGAGACCGCCAGGATAACCAACATCGGTATGAGTAATGATTGCCTCTTCATTTTCGCCCTCCTCGTTTATGGGTTAACGGTTGGCGCTATAGGCTTTAAGGTAATGCTTTTGGTTAGGGCTGGAGGGGGGAAGCCGTATGGCATTACGCTGACAACCGACAACACACCCCAAAATACTTATCTTAAAGCCTATAACATCCGGTGTAAATTGCATTTGGCACATCGACTGGACTTTGAACAGGAGCAAGCAGGTTAAGTTGCGGGAGCTTCCCCTGAAGAGATGTAATGATTCATTCATTACATTCGGAATTTCTTAATATTTTATACAATTCTGAATGTCAAGAAAAAAATAACCGGTATTCAATGAAAATGTGGTTCTAATCAATTTAAATATATTAACTATAATTTCAGTATATTGCTGAACTGTTTATCTTGTATGTTCCCTTTCATTTATTTTATAATTCCGTTTGTATTGTTTCAACGTCGATCTGGTAGAGATTGGTGCCGGGAAGGCAATCCGCGGGGGGGGGGCCTGGATGATAAAGAATGGAGAGAAAATAAGCCGAAAAGGGAGACGGGTTTTCCCTCCGGCGTCATTCCTCAGGTTTTTCTGATAGAATTGGCCTGGCGGGGCTGGGTTGGCCGCCGTACGGGCAGGCAGATCTGAAACTTGGATCCCTCCCCGAGTTTGGATTCCACCTGAAGCGTGCCGCCGTGCTGTTGAATAACATGGTGGGCAATGAATAAACCCAGGCCCGTTCCGCGGGATCCTTTGGAAGAAAAAAAGAGCGTGAACAGTTTCTCCTTGGTTTCCTGGTCCATACCCATTCCGTTATCATCAATAATGTAGCAAAGGCGCTCCGGGGTTGGTTTAAACGCCTTGAAGCCCAACTGATGTTCGGATTTGTGGTGATCGCTGCCGCAGGCGTCGATTGCATTTTCCAGGATATTCACCAGTGCGACCCGAACCCAATTTGAATCCACCTCGATGGTACCCAGGGATTCTTGAATTTCCACTTCCAGGCGAACCTTATCCTTTTCGGCTGCCGGTTTGATCGTATCGATAATATCTCGGGATAATTGGGCCACGTCCGCGGCTTGGTAGTTGAGTTCTCTGGATTTGGCATAATAGAGAATCTCCAGCACCATCTTTTTGATGCGCTCGGCCATCTGCTTAACCTGTTCAAACGCCTGTTGAACCCGCTTGGGATTTTTCCTGGTCAATCCGGACTCCAGCCGGTAAATACCACCGTCCAGGGCGGTTAACATCCCTTTAACCCCATGGGACATAGATCCCAGCATCAAACCCAGGGAGGTGAGATGATCCTGCAGCTGCCGGATCTGGGTGATATTGGTGGAAATTTCCATGACCTGGGTGATGTCACCCTTACTACTATAGATAGGGGCGGTCCAGGTAATGACATTGTACTGCTCGCCGGTTTTGGAGGTCACAATCTCTTCGGTTGAATGGGAGCGGCCATCCTTGAAAGTAGCGGCTACCGGGCATTCCCGGCAGCGCGTCGAACGGTGTTTATAGACCTGGAAGCAATGGGACCCGATCTCATCCCCGAAATCCTTTTTAAACAGCTTATTGGTGGTGGTAAGGCGAAAGTTTAGGTCCTGCACGGTGATGTAGCAGGGCACTTCGTCAAAAAGCTGGCGATAGAGGGTCTGGGCATTGTTGATATCGGCCACTTTTTTGCGGTAGTGGATCAGCTTTTTTTCCAGGACAAGACGTTCCTGCGCCTGCCGGAAAGCAAAGCTCAGATCGCGGCTCTTTACCGGCCTGGACAGACAGCCGGCGGCATGGTCACCCAGCGCCTCCATGGCCTGGTCAATATGTTCGGAATCGGAAATGATGATGATTTGGGTGAGGGGCCGGGCCGTCTTGATCTCTTTCAAAACATCCACAATCCCGCCGTCGGAAAGGTAGGGATCGGCAATAATAATCTCAGGTGCGGCTTGTTCGATGACGGCCGGCACGTCGTGCTTTGAGGTGGCGACGGTGATCTCGGCCCGCCTGCGCGCCAGGAAGGTTCCCAGCGCTTCAGCATGGCTTTTTGATTCTTCAATGAGGAGTACGCTGTTGGCCATAACGTGTTAGAGTGGTGACGACCGCCCTGAAGGCTAAAGAATATTCTCTTTGACGATTCTCAGCAGCTTGTCCCGGTCGAACGGTTTGCTGATGGTGGCCACGGCCCTTCCAATGGCGTGTTGGATACCCGACAGACCGCTGATGACAATCACCGGAATATTCTTCAAGCTTTTTTCCTGGGTCATTCTACGGTAGAACCGGGGGCCCCATTCATCCGGCATCTCAATATCTAGGGTAATCAGGTCCGGCACCTCCTGCTTGGCGATTTCCATCCCCTTGGATGCATCTCCAGCCGAAAATACGGTATACCCATTATCTTCGAAGAGGGTAACCAGATAGTCGACAATATTGGGATCATCGTCAACCACTAATATTTTTTTGCTCATACGAAACTCCTTTTCGACCTATGGTTTTACCTGTTAATGCTGATCACCGGACAACCGGCCCTGACAATCACCTGTTCGATGTTGCTGCCGAGTCGTTTATCCTCGATGTCCATCTTGCGCGTGTGGTGGGCCATGACAATCAGATCGGCCTGCTTTTCGCGTGCGTATTTTACGACTTCGACATAAGGAATGCCTTCCCAGACATCGAAGGAGTAGTCCTGACCCTTTTTCAGTTCCTTCACATATAATCCCCTGATTCGATTCAGGGAAGCTCGAATTCTAGACTCGATTTCATCCTGAGTCAGCAACTTGCCTTTATGCATGTCGCTAATATCAAGAGCATGAAAGATATGCAGCTCGCAGTCAAATGTATTAACCACCTTCAGCGCGAATTTAAACGCCGCATGGGAGGCTTTGGAAAAATCGGTGCCGAAAACAACACTCGACATCCCGCCCCAGAAAGAAGCCGCCGCGCGGTTAACCACCAGGACCGGACTGTGAACGGATTTGGCCACCCACTGCAGGGTTGAGCCGACCATGCTTTTTTTGTAAACTGACGCGCCTTCATCGTCGGTACTTCCGCCCATAACTACTAGATCCGGCTGAGAATCCCGTGCTACTCTAAGGATTTCGCGATAGGGCAGA
>CAZWGD010000126.1:0-6835 GCA_964633235.1 uncultured Desulfobacteraceae bacterium
TTCCGGTACCACGAAGAATCCGGGGGCGATGGTGACTTTGGCCTGGACATAGGCGCCCAGGGTGTCGTCATCTACACGGCCTTCGGTGTCATTGGAGTGCACGACGTAGCCGGCACCGCCTTCGAAGCTCAGCGCGTCTGTGGCTTTAAAACCCGCGATGCCCATGCCAGCCACGGAGGTGGTGTCTTCAACGTTGCCGTCGGCAACTACCGGAGCGGCGTCACCGGCGACCCATGCGCCCATGGAAGCCATGTTTTGGGCCATCAGGCCGACGAGGCCCACGTGGGCCGGGCCGAAGGTCAAGTACACTTCCGCACCACCGGCATAGGCGTTGATGTCCACGTCGCCGGTGCTGCCCTCGATGGAGTAGGTCTGGTAAACACCGATGAACTTGAGGCTGGCCGGACCAGCGGAGAACTTATACTGCAGCCCGATCATGGGCAGGATGGTGTCCACGTCACCACCGGTGTAGTTGGTGGTGGTGGGTGTAATCAGGGAAAGGGCGAATCCGCCCACGCCCAGCTTGAGCATGGGATCTCGACCGATCCAGAAGCCACCCGCATTGAGGAGACCGGCGTCGCCGTCATAAACCTGGCTACTGGGGGTAAGGTACGGGCTGGTGGTCTGACCGACGAGCACGTAGCCGGCGCCGAAGTTCCATTTCCCGTTGAGATGCCTCAGGTTGGCGCTTCCGCCGTACTCAATTTGTCCGCTGATGTCGCCGGCTTTGGCCCTGCCGCCGAACCTGGAGTTGCCAGCCATGTACCATTCCAAATCACTGTCATCGCCGGCATCTTCGTCATAAGAATTGTAATATGTGTGCATGCGAGCACTTCCATAGAAGCTCCACTCGCTGCCGGCGGTGGCCGGAAGTGCGAAAGCGCCGATCAGGGCCACTGCAGCAAAGAGTATAAAAAATTTCTTCATCTTGATTTTCCTCCGTTAAGGTTTTTCGTGTGTAAGCCGTTCCTAATAATTTCTAATGATGTTAAACGCTTGAACTACGGTCTTTTCACCTCCTTTCTCCGTAAGTTTACATCTTGGCGAACAATATGTAAACAAGTGAGGAATGTCAAGGGTTTTTTTGGATTATTTCCGGCCGAATCGTTTTTCCAGAGACCCCAGGGACCACCGCACCCAGGTGGGACGCCCATGGGGACAGCTGGCGGGGGTCTCACACCCCTCCAGCTGCGCCACCAAGGCCCGCATTTCATCATAGGAGAGGCGCTGGTTGGCCCGAATGACGCCGTGACAGGCCATGAGGGCCAGGTATGCGTCCAGAACCGCCTCCATGGCGGGGCCGTTGCCGGTTTCGATTTTCTTCTCCACCAGTTCGGTGACCAGAACCGGTATGTCACGATCGGAAACCAAAGCCGGAATTGCCTTTACGATAAAGGTGTTGCCTCCGAAGGCTTCGATTTCCAGGCCCAATTCATCCAGACGGGGGATCATTTCCGCCAACACCGCCGCCTCCCGGTAGCCCAGTTCCACGGTTTCAGGGGTCAGCAGCCGCTGGGCCGGGATGGTTTGCGAGGCTTGTTGGCTTTTGAGCTGCTCGTACAGGATCCTTTCATGGGCCGCATGCTGGTCGATCATCACCAGTGCATCTCCCGCTTCACACAAGATATAGGCGTCCCGAAACTGTCCAATGATCCTAAGCTTACCGGCGATCTTGAGTTGGCCGGGGGTCTCCTGTTGTCGGACCGGCTGTTGATTATCCGGTGCTTTGGGTCTGTCTTGATGATGGGTTTTCTCCGGCTTTTTCCCTTTGGGTATACGGTAGGGAGGAAAGGGTTCCCGAAGGGCTGTGCGGGTCCTGAAGGCTTGCCGCGGGGAGGCGGAGGAGGGTGCCCAGAGCGTTGGTTCTCCGTCCGTCATAGCCTGGGATACCGCCCGGGTTACCAGCTTGTGAACGGCATCCGGATCGGCAAACCGAACCTCATCCTTGGAGGGATGGACATTCACATCCACCATTTCAAACGGTACATCGATGAACAGAATCACGACGGGAAACTGACCCTTCATCAATCTTCCGGCATATCCCCTGTAGAGGGCATGCTGGATCATGCGGTCCCGCACGAAGCGTTCATTCACATAAAGGTGAATCCCTCGGGACGTGGAGCGCGTCATTTGCGGAGAGGCCGCCCATCCGTTGATGTGAATATGCCCGGCGGACAGCTGAACGGGGTATAGGCGATCGATGAAGGCTTTTCCCATGACATCCACGACCCGGTCCCGCGGATTTTGGACGGCCGTTAACAGCTTTACCGTCCGCCGGTTGTGAACCAGCTTGAATTGAACGCGGTGCCAACCCAGGGCAATCCTGGAAACAATGTCGGCAATGTGCCCCATCTCCGTGGCCACGGTTTTTAAAAATTTGCGGCGGGCCGGGGTGTTGAAGAAAAGCTGCTTTACCGATACCATGGTGCCCTGGGGGGCGCCGGTGTCGCGAACGGTTTGAATTTTGCCGCCCGAGACCTCGATGCGGGATCCGATATCTGCGCCCCTTTTGCAGGTCACCAGGGTAAGGCGCGCTACCGAGGCGATGCTGGGCAGGGCTTCACCCCTGAATCCCAGGGTTTGGATGTTAAAGAGATCGTGATCCGCGTGAATTTTACTGGTGGCGTATCGTTCCAGGGAGAGCAGGGCATCGTCCCGGTTCATGCCCAGACCGTTATCCGACACTTGAATCAGGGCGCGCCCCCCCTGACCCACCTCGATCAACACCCTGGTGGCTTGGGCATCCAGGGCATTTTCCACAAGCTCCTTAACCACCGATGCCGGCCGTTGAACCACTTCTCCCGCGGCAATTTTATTGGACAGGATCTCGGGAAGGATGTTGATCTCGGACATGGGTATCCTGGGTAACCCCTGGGCGCCCGGGGCTAGGTGAAGTATGTGGATAGATGCTCGGCGTCCAGCGGCGAGAGGTCGAAACGCACACAAGCGGCTTCAATTAAAGCGGCCGTATTCCTTTCCGGGTCGCGTTGTCTTTCTTCTGAGATCCATCTGATGGCCTTGCGCAGGTCTTCGCCGTCAGGCTGTATGGTCATGGGTATGTTCCTTTTAGCAGGTTCACGGTTCAGGGTTCACGGTTCAGGGTTCACGGTTCAGGGTTCACGGTTCAGGGTTCACGGTTGGTCGCCAACCCGCTTCTTCGATCCAATATTTCAGCCCCTAACCTTGAACCGTGAACCCTGATCAGTTACAAATTCGGCTTTTTTTTATGAAACCCGGTGGCTTGCTCGAAGTTATAGGCTACGGTGATGAGGGCCGCTTCGTTCAGGTGATTGCCCATCAACTGCAGCCCGATGGGCAGGCCCTCTTGGGAAAACCCACAGGGTATGGACATACCCGGAATGCCGGCCAAATTGGCCGATAAGGTAAAAATATCGGACAGATACATGGTTAAGGGATCGTTCACATTTTCCCCCAGCTTAAACGCTGGCGTGGGGGCGACCGGTGCGAGAATCACATCGCAGTGTTCAAAGGCCTTTTTAAAGTCACCCATTATCAAGGTGCGTATCTGGGATGCCTTGCCGTAATAGGCGTCATAATACCCGGCAGAAAGGGCATAGGTACCCAGAATGATCCGGCGTTGAACCTCGGGGCCGAACCCCCTGGAACGGGTCTGCCGGTACATGGTCATTAAATCATTCTGATCCTTGTCTCTGAAACCGTACTTAACCCCGTCATACCGGGCCAGGTTGGAACTGGCCTCACAGGGGGCGATAATATAGTAAGCGGCCACCGCATACCGGGCATGGGGAAGGGATACGTCGACACAGTGGGCCCCCAGTGACTTGATGGTTTCCACGGCTTTCGCTACCGCTGTGGATACATCCGGATCGAGCCCCCCGGCACTGAAATATTCCCTGGGAACACCAACCTTGACCCCCGTCAATCCCCTGGACAGGGCTCCGGTGAAGTCCGGTACCGGTTCCGGAACGGAGGTGGCGTCCAGCGGGTCGTGACCGCTAATGGCGTTTAATAACAGGGCGGCATCGGTAACGTCCTTGGTGATGGGACCGATTTGATCCAGGGAGGAGGCAAAAGCCACCAGGCCGAATCGGGACACCCGCCCATAGGTGGGTTTGATCCCCACCACCCCGCAGTGGGACGCCGGCTGGCGAATCGAGCCTCCGGTATCCGACCCCAGGGAAGCGATGCACATATCCGCCGCCGTTGCCGCGGCTGGCCCCCCGCTGGACCCTCCGGGGATGCGGTCCAGGTTCCAGGGATTGCGGGTAGTCTTGAAACCGGAGTTTTCATTGGACGAGCCCATGGCAAATTCATCCATATTGGCCTTGCCCACAAATACAGCCTGCTCTGATTTTAGTTTTTTAATGACCGTGGCGTCAAAGGGGGGAGTATAGTTTTCCAGGATTTTGGAAGCGCACGTGGTGGGGATTCCCTTTGTGCAGATAAGATCCTTGATTGCCAGGGGTATGCCGGTAAGGGGCGACATCCGGCCCGTGGCAATCCGTTTGTCAGCGGCCTCCGCCTGCTTGAGGGCATGGTCGGCGGATATCATGAGATAGGCGCCGATGCGACTCTCCAGGGATGCGATGCGATCCAACACCGCCAAGGTCAACTCACGGGATGACAGCTCTCTTTTTTTTAATAATGCATGGGCTTCATGAATGGTTAGTGCGTACAGATTCATATCAGTGGGATTACCTTTTTTTAAGGATTCCGCCAAGGAGGGCGGCCGTTAAGGGATTATTTTGGGAACGATAAAACTACCGTCCTCCTTTTGGGGCGCGTTGTCAAGGGCCAGGTTTCTGTCCAGGTGGGGGGAAACCGTATCCTCTCGAAACGCGTTGGTCAGAAAGATGGCATGGGAGGTGGGGGGCACCCCCTCGGTGTTCACGCGCTCCAGGGTCTCCATGTATGCCAGTATGGATTCCAGTTGTTCCGCAAAGGTATCGATTTCCTGGGGGTCTAGGTCCAAGCGGGCCAAACCGGCCACGTAAAGCACTTCTTCCTTAGCGATTTTTGTCATCTGTTTATCTCCCTTGGTTCCTGGACTCTGTCATGAGTATGAATCCGTCTATTTTGGAGCTTTTTAGGAGGCGCTGCATCTCTTTCGCCGCGGCCACCTTTTTGTAGCGTCCTACCATCACCCGGTAGCGTACCCCGACGTCCTTCAACTCCACGGCGGTCATATACGCGTCCATCCCCTTGCGCTTCAGCTCAATAACCCGCCTGGCGGCGTCGCCGGCCATTTTAAAGGAGGCTACCTGTACGGCGAAGTGCTTCCCGGTGGCAGGCTGATCCTGTTGATCCGGACGGACCGGTTTGAGTTTGTCAGCTTGCGGTTTTTTGGGGGGTTCAACAGGCGCCGGCGAGCCCTTATTTTCGGATCGGCGGCTATTTTCAGGTCTGCCGGTCGATTTGGGCGGACGGGGATTACTGGGGATGTCCAGGGTCTTTTTATTGCTGACGGGTGTGGCCAGCTTTTTGTGAATGTCCATTTCATCAGGATCGTTCAACTGCTCAATGGCGGCCGCCAGTTGCGTTTTTTGGGTCTCTTCGGCCTCCGCCATGAGGGCCCTTAATTCGGTTTTGATTTTATGGATGTCGAATTGTTTGGGAACGATCCCCCTTCCCACAATCACGCCGAGGATGAACATCCATGCCGAAGCACCGACAATAATCCAGATCCATGCCTGGGTGGTGATACCGGTGAACCGGCCCCGCGACGGTTTTTTTTTTGCCACCGGTTTCTGTTTTCCACGCCTTCCCATGCCGTCTAGATAATGGCTTTTCCCAACCAAGTCAAGGCGGCGGGCGGCTTTGCGGACGGTCGCTTGAAAAGAGCCCCCCGGCGGGATTTATTCAGGTGAGGTGTTGATCAGGATTTTAATCAGGGGCCGGGGCATCCATGCGGCCGATGATCCGGGTTATCTTCGGTTTATAGGCTGACTTGCGGGCCATGCGGTCAGCCGTCAGCTTCATGTACCCAAGCGCGGCCACAAAGAACCCCCCCCCGACAATTGCAGAGGAAACTGACGGGTTCAAGCCCAGGTTGAGACCGAGAATCTGGCCCAGGGCAGCTCCCACCAGTAGACATAAAATCGGCAGCAGGTAGATAAGGAAAGTGGCCTTAAGCAGTGCGGCGCTTTGGAAGTCAAGTACAATATGGTCGCCCACCTGCGCCTGGGCCCTGTTTTCGGCCTCCACCACCCTATGATCGCCGACGGTCCGGCATGTATTGGCGGCCGAGCAGGCCTTGCAGGCACTAGAGCGGGTGGTTTTTACCCATGCGGTAGCGCCGGCGCCCAGTTCGGTTACGATGCCCTCTTCTTTGGCCACGGTCTATCTGATTCCCAAGCTCAGCAGTCCATCGGTGCGGTTTCCGATACCTCAGAGGCCTCCGGTAGTGTGGTTTCATGCTGATAGCATATCAGACCGCACTGGAGGCAGCGAGCGGCTTCCGCTTGGGCCTGCGCTTCCGAAAACCCCTTTTCCAATTCTGTGCCTGAAGGGATTTCCCCCGGGCCGGACAGGGCCATAATTTGGCGGGAATCCGTATCAACCCCGCTGACATGATCAACATTTTGAATCATGGATAGAGGGGTCAGCACACTGTCCGCCAAGGTCAAGGGGAGGTCATACAGGGTTTGATGAATGGCGGCAGCGGCGCGGCGCCCCGCCCCAATGGCCCGGATAGCGCCGCTGAAATCGCTCAGGGTATCTCCTTCGGCCAGCCATCCGGTTTGGCCCGCCTGGGCAGGATCCTTATAGGGTTCAAATGCTTCCCAGGTCCCCCGGGGGGAACCGGATTCAAGGTTATCTTCTGTTTCCGTTTTTGCTTTTGAAAATATAAGAT
>CAZWGD010000127.1:0-2909 GCA_964633235.1 uncultured Desulfobacteraceae bacterium
GTAACAACATCATTGATCAATGCGTAGCCCAGGGAGTGCCATTTGCCAGAGATTATGGCGGATTGCTGGCCAACCGGTCCTTTGGCGGCGCCCAGGTTTCCCGTACATTCTACGCACGGGGCCAAACCGGACAACAGCTGCTGCTGGGCGCCTACAGCGCCCTTTCCCGCCAGGTGGCCGCCGGCAAGGTGACTCTGTTTCCCCGGCGGGAAATGCTGGAGTTGGTTGTCGTGAACGGTCGTGCCCGGGGGATCGTAACCCGCAACCTGGTCACCGGCAAGTTGGAGTCCCACGCCGCCCATGCAGTGGTGCTTTGTACCGGCGGGTACGGGAACGTCTATTTCCTTTCCACCAATGCCATGGCCTCCAATGTAACCGCCTCCTACCGGGCCCATAAACGCGGCGCCTTCTTTGCCAATCCCTGCTTTACGCAGATTCATCCCACCTGCATACCGGTTCACGGCGCTTACCAGTCAAAGCTGACCTTGATGAGTGAAAGCTTGAGGAACGACGGCCGGGTATGGGTACCCAAAACCGCTGGAGACAACCGCCGCCCCGAAGCGATTCCCGAATCGGAACGCCATTATTACCTGGAAGAGAAATATCCCAGCTTCGGCAACCTGGTGCCGCGGGATGTGGCCTCGCGCAACGCCAAGGAACAGTGTGACCTGAAAAAGGGCGTCGGTGACACCGGGTTGGCGGTCTACCTTGACTTTGCCGATGCCATCCGGCGCGACGGCCGGTCGGTGATCGAAAAAAAATATGGCAACTTATTCCAGATGTACGCCAAGATCACCGCCCATGATCCTTATGAAACACCCATGATGATCTTCCCGGCGGTCCATTACACCATGGGCGGGCTATGGGTCGATTATAACCTTATGAGCACCATTCCAGGGTTTTTCGTTCTGGGTGAGGCCAATTTCTCCGACCACGGGGCCAACCGCCTGGGGGCCAGCGCCCTGATGCAGGGCCTGGCGGACGGGTATTTTATCATTCCCTACACGCTTGGAGGATACATAGCCGGTACGCCGCTGGAGGAGGTAACCAGCGACCATGCGGCCTTTGCCGATGCGGCGAACACGGTCGATCAACGTGTGAAAAAGCTTCTGGCCGTCAATGGCGCCCGCACGGTGGATGACTTTCACCGGGAACTGGGCCGTATCATGTGGGATTACTGCGGCATGGCCCGCAATAATGACGGACTCTCAAAAGCCCGGGAGATGATTCGGACCCTGAGAAACGAGTTTTGGGAAAACGTGAAGGTTCCCGGCGAGGCGCATGATTTCAATCAGAGCCTGGAACGGGCGGGCCGTGCGGCTGATTACCTGGAATTTGCCGAACTGATGATCATGGATGCCCTGGATCGCCAGGAGTCCTGCGGCGGCCATTTCAATGAAGCTTACCAAACCGATGAAAATGAAGCCCTGCGGGATGATGAAAACTTCTGTCATGTGTCCGCCTGGGAGTATGCGGGACCGGACAAAGCTCCGGCCGCCCATAGGGAGCCTCTGGTTTTTGAAAATGTGAAATTAACGCAAAGGAGCTATAAGTGACCAAGACTATCGACCTGACATTGAAGGTCTGGCGGCAGAAGGGGCCTGACCGCCGGGGCCGCCTTGAGACCTATCCGGCGGCCGACATCTCTACGGATATGTCGTTTCTGGAAATGCTGGATGTGATCAACGAACGGCTTTCGCTGAAGGGTGAAGATCCCATTGCCTTTGATCACGACTGCCGGGAGGGTATCTGCGGCATGTGTGGGGCGGTGGTTAACGGTCGCCCCCACGGCCCTGAAAAAGGCACAACGCTCTGCCAGCTTCATATGCGTCATTTTTCGGACGGGGACACCATCGTCATTGAACCCTGGCGGGCCAGGGCCTTCAAATTGATCAAGGACCTGACCGTGGACCGGGGTGCCTTGGACAAGTTGATCCAGGCCGGAGGGTATATTTCCGCCAACACGGGGGGGGCACAGGACGGCAACAACATTCTGGTACCCCAGGAGATGGCTGAAATGGCCATGGATGCTGCGGCCTGCATCGGCTGCGGTGCCTGCGTGGCCGCGTGCCCCAACGCCTCGGCCATGCTGTTCGTCGGCGCCAAGGTATCCCACCTGGCCCTGCTGCCCCAGGGCAGGCCCGAAGCGACTGCCCGCGCCCTGGCCATGGTGCGCAAAATGGATGACCTCTGCTTCGGCAACTGTTCCAACGAGCGGGAGTGTGAAGCCGAATGCCCCAAGGAGATTGCCATTACAAACATCGCCCGGCTCAACCGTGAATTTTTCAAGGCGGGATTCTTATCCCCTACCCCTTGATAACGCCGCTTAAAAACCTTTTGCGGAAAACTATCGAGGCGTTTCGTTTGGACACTGCTTAACGGCTGGAACAGAAAGCCTATGGATACAATCAGCTCGTGGTTTGGAGATTTGCCGCATTATCTTCAGGGAAACCCCACCTTTATAAACAACATTTACAAAGCCCTGGCGGCCGTCCTGATAGCCTATCTTACCTGGCTGATTATCAAGGGTGTGCTGCGGGTGGTAAAAAGTAAAACTCAGCACTATGTATTTATAAAGAAGAACGCGCCGATTTTCATGATTTTCAGACGGCTGAGCGGTTTCACCCTCATCCTGATAGTCGGCACCTATTTAACGACCATTTTCAACACCCCCCTTGCAAAAAAGATATTATACACGGTTCTGATCGTGGTTTTTGCCACCCCGGTGAAAGATTTCCTGCTCATCGTCCTTGGCTACCTTGAAAAGAACATCGCTAATAAAACCGAAACCAAGGTCGACAACATCATTTTCGATCTGTTGAAAAAATTCGTCGGGGTCACCGTTTACCTGGTTGCGGTGATCATGGCCCTTGATTCTTTTGGCGTCAAGGCCGACTTTCGGCCGAGAA
>CAZWGD010000127.1:2919-6829 GCA_964633235.1 uncultured Desulfobacteraceae bacterium
TGGCCCTTGATTTCCTGGGTGTGAATATCATGCCCTTTATCGCGGGGGCCGGGGTGGCCGGTGTCGCGGTGGGATTCGCCGCCAAGGACACCCTGTCCAACCTGATCGCAGGTGTTTTGTTGATCATCGACCGCCCCTTTGAGATTGGGGATCGCATTGAAGTCTGGCGGGCGCCGTCGGGAAGTTCCACCTGGGGGGATGTGATCGATGTGGGCCTGCGGGCCACTAAAATCAAAACCACCGACAATATCGTGATTATCATCCCCAATAATGAAATCATGACCCGGGATATCGTCAACTATACGGCGGATTCCAACCGCATCCGGGTGCGCATCAATATCGGCGTGGCCTATCATGTGGATATTGCCAAGGCCAAGGCGGTCATCCTGAAACTGGCCGCAACCGCCGAGTGGATTTCAAAGCAACCGCCGCCCAAAGTGGTGGTGAGAAGCTTCGGCGAGTCTTCCGTCAATTTGCAGCTACGGGTCTGGATCGCCAACGCCCGCAAACGAATGGACACGATTTCTTATATCACGGACCGCATAAAAAGCGCCTTTGACGAGGAAGGCATCGAAATCCCTTATCCCAAACGGGATATCACCATCCTTACGCCGACAAAGGAATAGTCCCACCCGGATGCAATCCTCCCGGCGCGGGATCGGTGGTCCCGATGGCACCCTGATCCGTATCCAGGGGCCTTATCTAGACGGATACGCCCTTCAGGTCCACGGCCCTTTTCAGCAGCCGGCGGGCGGTCTGCACCATATGGTCGGTAACATCGGAGGCATAGATGGTAAGCGATCCGTTTTGGGGCAGGGACGCGTCCAGGGAGCGGTTTTGCTCCAGATGATCCCTAAGTGCCGCCGCCACGGCAAGAGAGGGGTCAATCAGGGTGACCCGGCGCCCGATCTTCCTCTGGATCACCTCTTTCAGTACGGGGAAGTGGGAGCCGCCTAAAATGAGGGTATCGATCTGCCGAACCTTCAGGGGATGCAGGTACTTCTTAACCATCATGGCGGTTTCCGGTTTGAAGAGCCAGCCCTCTTCAACCAGCGGCGCCAGCAGCGGACATTCCCGGGAGTATACCGCAGCCTGTGGCTGCCTCCGGTTGATCAGCCTTATGTAAACCTCTGAAGCAATGGTTCCCCGGGATCCGATCACCCCGATGCGTTGTTTTTTTGATTTGGCCAGCGCCAGTTGTACCGCCGGCCTTATCATCTCAAAAACGGGCCTTCCCATCCGGCTGACGATATGGGAATAGGCAAGACTCGACGCGGTATGGCAAGCGATGACAATCGCCCCGGCGCCTTTGTCCAGCAAAAAATCCGCACCCTCCATGGCATAGCGCGCCACGGTATGGGGGCTCTTATTCCCGTAAGGGGCTCGGCCCGTATCCCCGAAATAGACCATGTCGTGACGGGGCAGTACTTTCAAAAGCGCCCTTACCACGGTTAGTCCGCCGATTCCGGAACCAAATATTCCAAGCATGGTCGTGTCCAGTATGAGACTTGCCGGTCAGGCTTGCCGATTTCAGGCGCGCATTCCCATGCGGAGACGGCGGTGTCATGCGGGCGCGGGACCGCCGGTTAAAAAAGGGTTGACGTACCGGATTTTTCCCAATACTCAACACGCGTACCCCATGAGTGTTGGCCTTTATCTACAATAAAAACACCAGGAGGAATCGATGCCCACGCATGGCCGGGGGACCAGTATGGATCAAAAAATTTTCGGCACGGGCCTTTCAACGGAAGTCATCTCACTCTACCTACTGTGCTGCGGTTTGGCTGACGCGGATTCACCTATTTCCACTAAAAACCTGGCCGCGGTCTGGAACGGTTCCACCCAGGCTCTGCATGAGGGACTGGCCGTATTGGAAACCGCAAACATCCTGGAAATGATGTTATCAGACGGCGGGGATAGCAGCGTATACCGGCTGAACGATGCGCGAAAATGGAAAAAGGCTAACCCTTCTCCTGCTGTTTCAGAATGACGGCCCTGATCAAATGATCCGGAGCGTCGACGCTCATCCCTGGGCAAAAACCCGCCATAATGCGCCAGTTATCGATCTCTGTTAATACGCTTTTCAGATAGGGCCATTCCCGGCACATCCTGGGTTTAACCGCATGGATGGTACAAATGCGGTCCCAAAAAATGCAGTAGCCCTCATTTCCCTGGGCCAGAATGAGCTTGTTCCCCGAATGTCGGCAGTAGCGAGTCTTGAATGTCTGGCCATCGACTCCCACGTATGCAGCTATGACGGCAATATCCGCTTCAGAGACCACCGTGCCGCCGTATCCCCGGCAGCAGTCCCCGCATTGGATGCATTTGAAGATATCATCAGGATTCATCGGTATCAAGCGTGTGCCGCGTGTGCATGGCTCTCTTCAGGGTGACCTGGTCCACATATTTTAGATCTCCGCCCATGGGGACTCCGGAAGCGATGCGGGTTACTTTAACGGGATGTTCCTTCAGTCGCTTGGCAAGATAGGCGGCCGTTGCCTCCCCTTCCACGGTTGTGCTGGTGGCCAGTATGATTTCCTCAACAGCCCCGTGGGTGGCTCGGGCCAAGAGCTCCCTTACCCGGATGTTGTCGGGACCGATGCCGTCCATGGGAGACAGGGCTCCCTGCAAAATATGGTATCGTCCGTTGAAGGCGCCTGACTTTTCAATGGAAACCATATCGGCAGGGTGCTCCACCACACATAAAAGCGTACCGTCCCGGGACGGGTTCCTGCAGATACCGCAGGTATCACCGTCGCTCAGGGAAAAGCAGCTGCTGCATAACCGGATGGCCTCCTTCACGGCCACCATGCTCCTGGAAAGGGCCTCCACATCCCTGCGGGGGCTGCGCAGAATGTGCAGGGCCATGCGCTCGGCTGATTTGGCCCCGATTCCCGGAAACCCGGTCAAGTTCTTGATTAAATCGACAAGCGGTCGGGGATAATGGTTCATGTTTAGATCAATCCCGGCAAATTCAACCCGCCGGTTACCTTACCCATTTCTTCCGAAACCATCTCCTGGGAGCGGGTCAAGGCGTCGTTGACGGCCGCAAGGATAAGGTCCTCTAGCATCTCCACATCCTCGGGGTCAACCACTTCACGTTCAATTTTTATGGATAGGATTTGCTGCCTTCCGTTGGCCACTACCGTGATCATGCCGCCCCCTGCCGCGGTCTCCACGGTTTTTTCTCCCAGTTCTTCCTGTATTTTCAACATCTTATTCTGAAGCTGTTGGGCCTGCTTCATCATCTTTCCCATGCCCTTCATTTCTTTTCCTCCTGTATGAATTTTACATCAACTACCCGTCCGTTGAATATTTCAACCGCATCTGAAACCAGCGGGTGACTTAAAGCGGCTTTTTTGGTTTGTTCTGTTTTATCCGCTTGCGCCTGATTGTTTGGCACTTTTTGGCCGGACTTCAGGCGAACCTGGATCTCTTTGCCAAAATATGCCCGGCAGACCTTCTCGATGGAGGCCCTGTTTTTGGGCTGTTTAACCAGCCTTAGATTGAAGTCGTTCCCGTTGACCGAAATCGCTATCCTTTTGTCGGTGATTTCTTCAAGAGTGCTTTTGGCCAGGTTTGCCGAAAGGCCGGGCGATACCGCTTCAATCCGCTCGCAAATATGATTCCAGGTGTCCTCCAGGGAGTCACCGGCCTCAAGCTCCCTCCCGAGACCGGACATCTCCCCGGGGGAAGAAGATGCCTCGGCCATGGCGGAAACGGCTTCGGCGGCGGCCCTGGTTTCCCGCCGCTCTTTCTTAACCGGCGGGAGATTGGAATCACCCCCCCCGACGGACGCGGGCATGACCGGTTTTCCAAACGTTTTGCGCAGGTCCTCCAGCTTTTCGATGAGTCTGTCGATGGAAAGGGTCGGTTTGATCCGGATGGCCTTAAAAAATACCATTTCAAG
>CAZWGD010000128.1:0-6804 GCA_964633235.1 uncultured Desulfobacteraceae bacterium
AATTTCATTAAAGACCGCTTCGCTGTCGGCATATTTCATTTCGTAGCCCATGCGTGTGCCGATTGCGGAAGTGATCCGCCAGTCATCCCAGACATCGTTGGGCGGATCAACGGCTTTTCTGACTCGTTGAACCCGGCGCTCCGTATTTGTAAAGGTTCCGTCCTTTTCCGCAAAGCAGCGGGATGGAAGGACCACATCGGCAATTTGGGCGGTCTCCGTCAGAAAAATATCCTGGACCACCAGAAAATCGAGGCTGGATAGACATTTTTTGGCGTGTCTCAGGTCAGGGTCGGAAACCAGGGGGTTCTCACCGATGATATACAGGGCCTTGAAGTCTCCCTCCTGGGCCTTGGGAAGCATTTTAGTGACCGGGAGCCCCGGTTTTGCGGAGAGCCCCGTAACCCCCCACGCCTCTTGCAGAAGCTCTGCCGCAGCTGGATCGGTCACTGGCTGGTACGCTGGATAAACATTGGGCAGGCCACCCATGTCACAGGCCCCCTGAACATTATTCTGGCCCCGCAGGGGGTTCACGCCCCCCCCCTCAAGGCCCATATTCCCACAGAGCATGGCCAGGTTGGCCAGGGATTTGACATTATCGGTGCCGGAAATATGCTGAGTGATTCCCATGCAGTATACAGTACTGCCGATTTCGGCACCGGCATACATCCTGGCGGCCTCAATCAGATCATCGGCCGGTATGCCGGTTATCTCTTCCACATACTGCGGAGTGAACTTTTCAACGACTGCTTTAAGTTCCTCAAAATCTTCAGTCCGGCTATCGATAAACTCCCGATCGTGGAGATTTTCATTGATAATGACGTGCATCATACCGTTTAACCAGGCCACGTCCGTGCCCAGATTCTGCCGCAGCCACCGGTGAGCAAAATCGGTTAGTTGTATTCGCCGGGGATCGACGACGATCAGTTTGGTATTGTTGAAGGTGACGGCCCGTTTGATAAAGCTGGACAGGACCGGGTGGTTTTCGGTGGTATTGGACCCCGTCAGCAGGATAACATCCGCCTTTTCGATGCACCCGATGGTATTTGTCATCGCGCCACTGCCGAAAGATGCGGCCAGACCGGCCACTGTGGCGGAATGTCAGAGACGGGCGCAATGGTCCACATTGTTGGTTTTCAATACGGCGCGGGCAAATTTCTGGGCGATGTAATTATCTTCATTGGTTATCCTGGCGGAGGTCAGCAAACCTAGGGCGTCGGATCCGTTCTGTGCCTTGATTTCGCCCAACCGGGCGGCAACCAGATCAAGGGCTTCATCCCAATCCGCCTCTCTGAGGGTGCCGTTTTGCCTGATCATCGGGGTGGTTAGACGTTCCGGGGAGTGGATAAAGTCGAAACCGAAGCGTCCCTTTACGCACAGACTGCCGTAATTGGGAGCCATCTCCTCCACTCCGGAAACCCGGGTGACTTGATTTTCTTTGACATGGAGGTTTATCTGGCATCCCACGCCGCAGTAAGCGCACGTGGTTCGCACCGCTTCGGTTTCCCAAGGGCGTACCGCATAACGGGTGTCCTTTTCCACTAGGGCACCGACGGGGCACACCTGCACGCACTCTCCGCAAAAAACGCATGCGGAATCCTTCAGGGGCCGGTCCCCCTCCGTAATGATTTTTGTACGGGAACTCTGGTACCCGAAATCGATGGCGTTGTTCACCTGTATCTCGTTACAGGCCCGCACACACCGTCCGCACTTGATGCACCGGGAAAAATCCCTGATAATAAAAGGGTTGACGGTCTCCATAGGATAATTGGTTTCGGTTGGGTCCAAACCTTCACCGGAAACCTGATATCGATAGGCAAGGTCCTGCAGCCGGCAATCCCCCCATACGGGACACAGTTCGGTGCTGTCATCATCTGCCTGAACATGCATCTGAAACTGTGTCCAATCTATCCCCTCGAACCCGCGAATGGCGCAGTTATGATTTCCGGAAGAGAGCATCATCCGCAGTATCAGTCGCCGGGCGTCCACAACCTTGGGTGACTCGGTAAGCACTACCATATCCCTTGCGGCCGGGGTGTCACAGGCCGGTAGAAGAGATCGGGCCCCCTTGACCTCCACCACGCAGATCCGGCACGCCCCGGCGGGAGTCGCCCGTTTTAGATGGCATAGGCGGGGGATGTCGACATGGTTGCGCCGACAGACCTCAAGAATGGTGTCACCGGTTTGGAAGAAGAATTGATTGCCGTTGATGATGATACTGTTTTTTGAATCCATGGTAGGTAAATCCCCTCTGCGACCGTCCCAAGTCTCCTTTTTTTTGCCCAATTTACAGGCCCATTTGGATGAATTTAGTTTCGACTTTCCTACAAGAACAGGCCGTTTTTGTCAATCAGGATTTTTACTCCGCGCCTCCCCTGTGCCTTTTGTACGATCCACTTGCGACCATCAAAAATCGATAGGTACAGGCACCACAGACACTACCCAGGACATCCGCGGCGAGATCCAGGGGATCGGCATATCGGCCGGGGACAAAGTGCTGGTGGACCTCATCGCTAAGGCCGTACAGGCCTGCTGAGACCGCACTGAAAACCATCTGCAGGCCTACGGATCGAGGCGGTCCAGCGGTTCGGTAGGCCCGAAAAAACAGAGCGGCAAGAAGCGCATAGGCGATAAAATGAAGCCCCTTGTCAAGATGCGGAAGTTTGGGGAGTTGACCCGGTGGAGGATATGAAGATTGGATGAAAAGCAGGAGACAATAAGTGATCACCGGCAGCCAGTGCGTGGCAAATTTGCTGTAGTGGTTCAAATCCAGGCATTTCTCCGTATTGGGGCAGGCCCCCTGGCAGGAATGGATTACTCAACGATAGTCTTCCGGAAAATGTTTTTGGACCGCGTTAGCAGTGGCTTCCCCTTGACCACGTACGCGCAGTACGCCTTTCTCAGGGAAGCTCTTTCCAGCTTGCAGAAAACATAATCTGAAACCCTATATTTTCATATCCAGGCGGCGCTCATGGATATGGGTCATGACCTTCCTGACAAATCGATCCCGGTCGACGCCGTAGCGTACCTTTCCGTCAAGGGTGCGCACCGATAATGTTCCCGCTTCCTTTTCCTTATTTCCCACAGTCAAAATCAGCGGTACATGATTGAGCTGAGCATCCCTGATCTTCTTTTTCAGACTTTCGGTGCGATCATCGATTTCAACCCGCATCCCACCCGTTTCAAGGGTTGCCCTCACCTTCCGGGCATAGGGTGCCAGGTCATCATTGATCGGCAATACAAGGGCCTGAACCGGGGCCAGCCACAGGGGAAATCGTCCAGCGAAATGTTCAATAAGGATGCCGAAAAACCTTTCGATGGAACCGAAAAGCACGCGATGGATCATTATCGGCCGGTGTTTTTGGTTGTCGGCGCCGATGTAAGTCAAGTCGAACCTTTCCGGCAGGGACATATCCAGTTGAACCGTGCCGCATTGCCATGTGCGGCCCAGGGCGTCTTTAATATGGACGTCGATTTTCGGACCGTAAAAGGCACCGTCGCCTTCGTTGACGATATAGTCATGGTTGTAGACTTTGAGCGCGGATTCCAGGCCCTCTGTGGCCACGGCCCACTGCTGGTCCGTACCGATTGATTTTTTAGGCCTTGTGGACAGCTCCAGGTGAAACCCGAGGCCGAAGGTGGAGTATACCCGCTCAACCAGTCTCAATACCCCGAGAATTTCGGTTTCTATCTGGTCTGGTGTCATGAAAATATGGGCATCATCCTGATGAAAGGCTCGTACCCGGAACAACCCGGATAAGACGCCGCTCAGTTCATGCCGGTGCACCAAACCGATTTCCGCGGCTCTAATGGGCAAATCTTTATACGAGTGGGGTTTTAACTTATACAGGAGCATACCGCCGGGGCAGTTCATCGGTTTGATGGCATATTCGAGATCATCGATGGTGGAGGTGTACATGTGTTCACGGTAGTTTTCCCAGTGTCCGCTCCTTTCCCAGAGCGTACGGTTGAGAATAAGCGGCGTTTTGGTCTCGATATACCCCGCCGCCTTGTGTTCTTGCCGCCAATAGTCCAGCAGGGTGTTCCAGATGATCATTCCCCTGTGGTGAAAAAACGGCATGCCGGCCGCTTCATCATGGAAACTAAAGAGGTCGAGAGCGGCCCCGAGCTTGCGATGGTTTCTGCGTTTGGCCTCTTCAAGAAAAGCCAGGTGCTTTTTGAGTTCCTTTTTGTCAAAGAAGGCCGTCCCATAGATACGCTGCAGTTGCGCCTTGGTCTGGTCAGCGCGCCAGTAAGCCCCGGAGACTTTCATCAATTTTAAAGCCTTGATAAAGCCGGTGTGGGGGATATGCGGGCCGCGGCATAGATCGCTGAAATCTCCCTGACTGTACAGAGTGATGTGCCCGTCTTCCAGTTCCGATATCATCTCCAGCTTATAGGGTTCGTGCTTATAGAATGCCAAGGCTTCAGACTTTGACACCGCGCGCCGTTCGAAGGGCAGCTTTTTTTTGATGATTTTTCGTATTTCGGCTTCAATAAGGGGAAAATCATCTTCCGATATCGGTTGCATATCGATGTCGTAATAAAATCCGTCTTCCACCACGGGCCCGATGGTTAATTGAGCATCCTTGTAAAGGTTCCGGATGGCCTGGGCCATGACATGGGCGGCGCTGTGCCGCATAATGTCAAACGCCTCCGGATCTTTTGGGGTGATGAATCGAATCCCGGCATCCGTTGGAATTTGTCTGCTGAGATCCATTAGTTCGCCGTTCATCTTCATGGCCACGCAGCTTTGCGCGAAACCCGCTGATATGCTTGCGGCGACGTCGAAACCTGTAGGCGGGTTATCAAAACGCTTTATGCTTCCGTCGGGAAGTGTTATGTTCACCATTATGTCCACCATCCGATACGGTTAATGGTCCTTGCCGTTGGGTGATTGTTCCCAGTTTATTGAACTGGTCTATCGAGTGCGTTGATTGGGGTCGCTGTAAACTTGTATTTTATAAGCCTGGAAGACTATTTTAACTCATCCAGGGGGTCAAGGAAAAATTACCCCTGGACGATGAATATATCCTGATGTTTAGATAGTTGAGGATGCTGAAACCGAAACCGTCAAATGTGGAAGAAATCAATCTGGAGGTGATCAATACCGCTTCCCAGCTGCATGACTTCGCCGACCGCTTAAAAGGAGCTGAAGCCATGGCTGTGGATCTGGAAGCGGATTCAATGTATCATTTCCAGGAGCGCGTATGCCTGATCCAAATCGCAGCCCGGGGGCCGGCAGGAGATCGAAATGCGATCATTGACCCGCTGGAGATCGATGATTTGTCGAGCTTGAAACCGCTTTTCGCCGACCCAGAGATGCTGAAAATACTGCATGGCGCCGACTATGATGTGCGGTCCCTGTACCGTGACTTCCGGGTTAAAATCAACGGGCTTTTCGACACCGAGCTGGCCTGCCGGTTTCTGGGTATGGAACGCACCGGCCTGGAAACCGTGATTTTAGATAAGCTCAATATAAAGCTGGATAAGAAGTATCAGAAAAAAGACTGGTCCATGAGACCATTGCCTGCGGAGATGCTGACCTATGCTGCCAGGGATGTGATGTTTTTAGCCCCCTTGCGGGACATACTGCAAAGGGAACTGGCGGCGGTGTCCCGCCTGGAATGGGTGATTGAAGAATCCACCCTGCTCAGCCGCGTCAGACCTGCCGAGCCGGATGGGCAACCGCTATTCATGAAGTTTAAGGGTGCTGGAAAACTGAACCCCAGAACCCTAGCCGTACTGGAATCCCTGTTGATCTTTCGCCGGGCGGTCGCCCGTAAAAAAGACAAGCCCCTGTTCAAGATCATGGGCAACCACGTTCTGATGAAAATTGCCCTTGCCCGCCCGCGACGTACCGAGGATCTCACAAAATTGGCCGTGTTGAGCCGCAGACAGGAGGCCATGTACGCCAGGGGATTGGTTAAAGCGGTTCTTCTGGGGTTGGCCGTACCTGAAGAGCGGTTGCCTGTTTATCCCAGGCAGCGTATGTCCCGCCTGGACCCAAATACAGCCCAGGGTCTAAAAGCCCTTAAATTATGGCGTCAACGCATGGCGGATCGATTAAACTTGGCACCGGGACTGGTATGCAGCAATGACCTGCTACATGCTTTGGCCCGGAATCAGCCTCGCAAAAGGGCCCATTTGATCAGTATCGATGGCATGAAACGCTGGCAGCGGCATCAATTCGGCGGTGATATTATCAATACTTTGGTACGTGCGGGTAAAACCCGCTGACGGCAAGGAATGCGTTGTGTCGAGGGTAAAGCGGCAATATGCGCAGCATTTTCAGCAAAACGAAAAAAATAGTAGGTATTATGGCAATAACCTATTGACATATCAGATAAATTATGTAAGGTACCCGGTGAAAAAGCCAAGAGACACAGGGGGACCTATATGGAACGCATCAGCCTTAACAAGGAGCAAAGCCTCAAATCAATTATCTTGGACGGGTTAAGGTATCAGGAATATTCCCTGGTAGCGAAAACATTTTCTGACAACCCCATCTATCTTTACCATAACGCCGCCCGGCATGCCATTGCCATCTATAACTGCAAGCGAAGCTACGATGATCTCATTCTCTTTGATACCCGGAAACCGGCTAAGGTGAATCTCATCATCAAGGAATATAAGCGGTATAACGATGATGAGTTTCGTGAGATCGCCGAGAAACTTGCGCACCTCATCGGCGGAGATATGCCTAAAGAAGAGAAGGTGGTTTATATCTCCAAGCTATAGGGGGAGTATCACCTGCCCCTAAAGGCCGACGCGTACCGGTCGTTAAACCCATTCTGATTGAAGTGG
>CAZWGD010000129.1:0-2156 GCA_964633235.1 uncultured Desulfobacteraceae bacterium
GATCCGTCCCTGCTGAAAACCATGGCTGAGACGGTCATCGCCACCGCAAAGTGCGATATCGGCCAATCCGGTCCTCTGCCCCTGATACACGCCCTGGACCATTTCGGCAAGGATTTTGCCAAAGCCGCTTCGGCCACCGAGCCTATCGTAGCCGGTACCTATCGTTCCATGAAAACAGCCCCCTGTATGGATGCATGCCCCATTCATCTGGATATTCCCACTTACGTCGAGCACATAAAAGAGGGTAAGTTTTCAAAGTCGTTGGACGTGATCCGGGAACGGCTGCCTTTACCGGGCATCCTGGGACGGGTATGCGTGCGGCCATGCGAGGAAGCCTGCCGGCGGGCCAACCTGGATGCACCGGTCTCCATAAAATACCTCAAACGGTTTGTGGCCGACCACGAACTGGCCCTCAGAAATCACCCGGATTATTCAGTCACCCCCTCCAAGACCACCGGCAGGGTCGCCGTTGTGGGCGCCGGTCCCGCTGGCGTCACCTGTGCCTACCACCTGGCCGGTCGCGGTCACCGGGTAACTGTTTTCGAACGCCTGGGAGAACCGGGCGGCATGGCGGCCATGGGCATCCCTGACTATCGGCTACCCCGCTCCATTCTACGCGGCGAGGTGGAAGAGATCCAAAAAATGGGGGTTGACATTCAATACAACACTGACACGGGAAAGGACATCCTGCTGGCAGACCTGGTGAATGACTACCACGCGGTATTTATCGGGGTCGGCGCCCAGGGCAGCAGTTCCATGCGGGTAAAAGGAGAAGATGCAGGATACAAGGGGTTTATTCCAGGTGTACAGTATTTGAAGGATATCAACGAGGGCCGCGATCCATATCCAGAGGGAAAACGGGTTGTGGTTATCGGTGGCGGCAACGTGGCTATCGACTGTGTCCGCTGCTCGTTTCGCATCGGCAAGGAAGATGTCAACCTGGTATATCGGCGCACCAGAAAAGAAATGCCGGCCGATGAGGTGGAGATCGTGGATGCCGAAGAGGAAGACGTCCAATTTCACTTCCTGACCACACCGGTACGGATCATTCAAGAGAAGGGAGTGGTAACGGGGTTGGAGTGCATCCGCATGAAACTCGGAGCACCGGATAAAAGCGGCCGACGCCGACCCGTTCCTATAGAAGGATCGGAATTTGTTTTTGATTGTGATACCGTGGTACCGGCCATCGGGCAGAAAACGGATATGAGACTGCTGGAAGGCATGGAGGAGATAGAGACCACCGCTTGGGGGACGATCATTGTGGACGAAGTGACCAAAGAGAGTGCCCACCCCAAAATTTTTTCCGCCGGAGACTGCGAGACCGGTCCGGGAGCCCTGATCGGCGCCTGTGCAGGCGGCAAACGGGCGGCGGAAAGTATCGACAGTTTAATCAACGGCCGGCCCATCACCCCCGAAAAAAATGAGTACTTCGACAAGTTGTTTAAACAGGTACCCATCTACGACAGGGATGAAAATATGCCCATGCTCGGCGGCCGGGAACGCAAGAAATTTGACATGTTGTCACCCGCCATCCGCAAATCCACCTTCGATGAAGTGGAAAAGGGTTACGCAAATAAGGATGCCGTTGCCGAGGCGCAACGGTGTCTAAGATGCTATCGGGTGGCTGCCGTGGCAGTCTGACGGCAGTCGTGGCATGTCACACTAGGTGGGGTAGGGGGCCATGGAAAGATCCAGGATCGCGCCCTGTCTCCTGAGCGTTTTCTGTAAACGCTGAATGTCGATATCTGCTGGACTCAAGTCGTGTTGCACGGATATGGCGGCGGCTGCTCCGGCCGCGTGCCCCATGGCCATCATGGCGGGAATGGATCTGATCAAGTGAGATCCCCGCACGCACTTACCGACCACCAGCAGGTTGCCAACCTCTTTAGGAATCATCGTTCGATAGGGAATCTGGCGCGCAAAACCCGGTCCGATGCCAATGGGAAACATGTACACGGCATCGGTGTATCCATCTGTTTTAGCCAGCTCCTCCTCGGTGGGTGTGAACTCGGTTGCCACCTGTCGAAAATGGCGGGACATGGTTTGCGCGCCCATATCTAAAATGTATGCCCCTTCAAATCCACGGATATACTTGACCAGAAAATCGGCAATGGCCACGGCACGTTTTCGCGCGGCAATTTCCAACGTGGTGATCT
>CAZWGD010000129.1:2166-6770 GCA_964633235.1 uncultured Desulfobacteraceae bacterium
AATATTGACCACGACCTCTCCCTGGCGCCATGATGCTCCGGAGATGCCGTCGAAATTCAAGGTCATCTCACCCCCGCCCGACACAGGGGATGTCAACTCAAAATCACCATTTTCCACCGCTTGCCTGATTTGATCACGGAAGAAGTGCAGGCCCACATAAACAAAATCTCCTTCCGTAAGCCACCTCTCCCGGAACCAATTCAGGGTTTCCGGACCGAATTGCCGTTTCCCGGGATGCCACCTGGGTATCCCCCACCCCGTGGACTGCGGATCAAGGAAATGCCGCCAGAACCAGTCTTTTTGGAGTTCTTCAGCCGGGCGGCCGGTTTGCCGGGATAACCAGTCCGCATAATCCGGTCTGGGCTCCCCGGCGGGAAGATTCAATAGCGTGTCCATAAAGCGGTCATGGTTCACATTTCCCATGCGAAAAACCAATCCATGGGTTGAGGCCCACTCTGGATGTGCGGGGTTATCCTTAAACGGTACTCCGGCCTTGCTGGCCACATCGGCTTCTCCGCTGGCATCGACCACGACCCTGCTCAACACGGCGAAGCGTCCGCTCTTATTTTGCACCACCACACCCTTGACGCGGCCCTGTTCCATGATCGGATCGCAACAATAGGTATGCAACAACAGTTTGACTCCGGCGTCCTCCGCCATCTCCATCAGCGTCAGGGAAAGCATTTCCGGATCCACGATAAACAGCATGGGCGGCCATTTTTTGCCAAAGATCACTTCCTTGAATTCTGGGGAGCCGGTCCCCCCTTTTCGGGCCACTTTGCTGATTACCTCCTGGGCAAGCCCCCCGATAACCTGGCGCATTTGATGATCGATAAATGCATTGCCGAGATGGATGCAGCGGCCGGTTGTGGGGCATCCTCCCAGGGATGCATATCTCTCCACGAGGGCAACTGCGGCACCGGTCCTTGCAGCCGCGATGGCAGCGATACACCCGGCCGTGCCGCCCCCTATGACGGCCACATCCAAATGGTATTTTACAGGAATTCGGCGTTCAGGCTCGATGAGGTCTATGGGTTGCATTGGGTCCTTTCGGGTCTTGAAAAGATTCATCCGGTCATGTATTTACGATGGTATTCATTACTGGTGAACGCCCCGGCGTAGCCGTATCGGGCGGCAACAGGGTAAGTATCCCTGATATGTATATCCCCGACAACCGGAGGTCAATACTGAACCTAGACGCCGGTATGGCCATATGATCATGGCAATGGCCTTCAGCTTCCCCAGAAGATGATGGGCGCCATGTGATCCGGCTCCCGGGGAATTGGCAAGCCAATGACCAACTATCAGTTTTGCGTCCAATGGGTTCTCGGGCAGAACGACGCCCGGAGCGCTCGTATTCTTGACTACGGCTGCGGTGCCGGGGAAATCGTCATGGCCTTGCGCAAGCGGAATATCAACGCATACGGGTGCGACGCCTTTTACGCGGGAGGCGACTACTCCAAATCGATAAATGAGGCGCTTTTGGCTGGGCAAATTGTTAAGAAAATGGACGGCACGACCATTCCCTTTGATAGCGCTTCATTCGACCTCATCATCAACAACCAGGTCATGGAGCATGTGAGCGATATTCACGGCGTACTGGCTGAATTTCAGCGGGTGTTAGCACCCGGCGGCCAGGTTCTCAGCCTCTTCCCCGATCGCAGTGTCTGGCGTGAAGGCCATTGCGGCATCCCTTTTCTGCACCGTTTTCCGAGAGGAGGTCGTTTTCGGATCTATTACGCAGCGGTACTGAGGGTGCTCGGCCTGGGGTATCATAAAAAAGATAAAGGCGTCATGCGCTGGAGCCGGGATTTTTGCCGATGGTTGGACACATGGACTCACTACCGGACCTATCGGGAGATCGATGAGGCCTACAAAGCCTATTTTTACGATATCCGGCATATAGAGGTCGACTGGCTGCGATTCAGACTTGGCGGGCGGCACATGCTGGTCGCCTGGATACCGGCTCCACTCCGCAAGTTCGTGGTAGAGAAGCTGGCGGGCATGGTTTTTGTAGCCCGCAAAACGGTCGCATGAGGTTGCCTGGGCGGAATAGGCCATGTCGCTTCTCATTGAATCGGGAATATGTTACACACCGGCCATGCCATATGAAAAGGGAATCAAGTCAGGCTGGATGCGGTTGCCCGGGTACGCCACGGTTTTGAAAGGAAAAAATGAAAAAACAGATTCGAATTCATGAGCTGCATAAGCTTTCCGAAGTAGAAAAAGACGCCCTTTTAAAGCGCACCGAGAGTGATCTGGGCCGGTATATCGAGGCTGTAGGACCGATCATCACTGCGGTTAAGGAGGAGGGTGATCCGGCTTTGGCCAGATTTGCCCGGGAATTTGACAAGGCCGCCCTGAAAGCGGATGCCATCCAGGTGCAGCCCCGTGACTTTGAGAAGGCCTTTGCATCTGTCGATGCCGGCCTGGTTGAATCCATTCGCTTCGCCGCCGACAGCATTCGTACCTTCCACCAGGGACAAATGCCCGAACCCATGCGTATGCACGAGGTCCGGCCGGGTGTGTACTGCGGGGAGAAAACGACACCGATTCCATCGGTGGCCTGTTACGTTCCCCGCGGGAAGGGGTCATTTCCCAGCGTGGTGCTTATGACCGCTATTCCAGCCGTAGTGGCCGGGGTGCCCCGGGTATGCATCCTTACCCCGCCGGGACCGGATGGAAGCGTCGACGACGCTACGCTGGTCGCCGCGCGACACGCCGGGGTTGAGACGGTCTACAAATGCGGAGGCGCCCAGGCAGTGGCCGCAGCGGCCTTCGGTACGGAAACCGTACCCAAACTTGACAAATTCGTGGGACCGGGCAGTCCTTGGGTGGTTGCCGCAAAGCGGTTGTTGGCGGATGAGATTGATCCGGGAACACCCGCCGGCCCCAGTGAATCCATCGTATTTGCCGATCATACGGCCGATGCCCGCCTGGCTGCTCTGGACCTCATCATTGAATCCGAACACGGTCCCGACTCTTCCGCCTTTCTGGTGACCGACAGCCTGGAAGTGGCCGAAACGGCCGCGGCGGCCATTCCGGATTATTGGCAGTCCCTGGGCGAGACCCGCAGGGCGTTTTCCAAAGGTGTGCTGTGCGGCCCCCAAGGCGGCATCGTCGTGGCGGAAAATAGTGATAGCTGTATCCGGTTTATTAACGCCTATGCCCCCGAACATTTGATGATTCACAGCCGGGAGCCTTTTGACTACCTGGGCGCTGTTAAACATGCGGGGGAAATACTCCTAGGGCAATACACCCCCTTATCTCTCGGCAACTATGTGCTGGGGCTCAACGCGGTTTTGCCCACTTCAAGGGCCGCCCGGATTCACTCCCCCTTGGGTGTGCACGATTTTTTGAAAACCACGGGCATCGGCTATGTGACCTCCCGGGCTTATGATCTTTTAGCTAAACATGCGCACCGGCTGGCTGTATATGAGGGCTTCGACGGCCACGCCCTGGCTGTTTCCGACGTTAGAAAAATGCTCATGTGAAAGATCTCGTCCGAACCCGCAGATGCCTGAAATGCAAATGACACCCCACGTCGGCCTTCCCGATTCTTTAAATACTTGCGCATAAAAGGTGGCAAATTTTGGTGAATATCGATATGTTTATTTTCCCGGTCATTATGTATAAAAAAAGGTTTGGTGACAATCATAACCTCAACCGCCCTGGTATGGGAGAGTTCATATGAATCCGCAAATGTTCAGAGAGTACGATATTCGAGGAATCGCCGGTGTCGATTTGACGGAGGACAACGTGGCCCTTATCGGCAGGGGGGTGGGGACCTTTCTGGCCCGCAACGGATGTTTCCAGGTTTCCGTTGGAAGGGATTGCCGCTTGACATCGGATGACTATGCGGAAAAGGTGATCGAAGGGTTGATGGCCAGTGGATGCCGGGTAACCGATATCGGGGTATGCCCCACGCCGGTGCTCTATTTTTCCATCCAGCATTTCGGTATGGGGGGCGGCGTGATGGTGACGGCCAGTCACAACCCGGCTGAGTACAACGGGTTTAAGCTGTGTATGGGATCCGACTCCATACACGGGGCCGATATTCAAAAGATCAAGGATATCATTTTTAACCAAGAGTTTATCGCAGGGTCGGGATCACGTACCACAGCCGATGCCCTAACCCCTTACACGGCCTATCTGTTGGAAAATATATCGATTTCGTCTCCCCTGCACGTCGGTGTGGATGCCGGAAACGGCACCGCCGGCGTGGTGGCCGTTCCCATTATCACAAAACTGGGTTGTGAGGTGCAGGATATCTTTTGCCGTATGGACGGCACCTTCCCCAACCACGAAGCGGATCCCACCGTACTTGAAAACATGCAGACGCTGATGGCACTGGTGAAAGAAAAAGGCCTGGATGCAGGCATCGGTTACGATGGAGACGGAGACCGTATTGGGGTTGTGGATGAAAAGGGAAACCTGATTTACGGTGATAAATTAATGATCCTGTTCGCCCGGGAGATTTTATCCAGAAAGCCGGGGGCCACCTTCATTTCCGAGGTGAAATGCTCTAAAACCATGTACGATGATATTGAAAAAAAACGGCGGCCGGGCCATCATGTGGAAAACCGGCCACTCATTGATCAAAC
>CAZWGD010000130.1:0-6751 GCA_964633235.1 uncultured Desulfobacteraceae bacterium
CCTGAATGGATACATCCAGGGCCGACACCGGTTCATCACAAATGATGGCCAGCGGATTCAATGCCAGGGCCCGGGCAATGCCGATCCGCTGGCGTTGTCCACCGGAAAACTCATGCGGATAGCGACTGGTCTGCTCCGGGTGGAGGCCGACGCGCTCCATCAGGTACGCTACACGTTCTCGGATTTCTGATTTCACAATCTTCAGGTGGTTGCGGATGGGTTCGGCGATGATCTGGCCCACATTCATCCGGGGATCAAGGGAGGAAAAAGGGTCCTGGAAGATAATTTGCAGCGAGGCCCGCATATTTCTGAGTTCTTCGCGGTCCAAACCAAGCAAATTTTTGCCGTCAAATGTCACCTCACCGGAGGTGGGTTCGGTGAGCCGCAGAATTGAACGTCCAACTGTGGTCTTGCCGCACCCGCTTTCTCCTACCAGTCCCAGGGTTTCGCCGCGCTTTAACGTGAAACTTACTCCGTCCACTGCCCGCACCTGTCCGACAGTGCGGGACAAAACACCTTTTTTAACCGGAAAATATTTTTTTAGATTTTCAACTTCCAGTAAAGCCATAATTGATTTCGGATTTTAGATTTTGGATTTAATCCTTTGCCGTGTGCCGTGCGCCGAATGCCTTGAGCCTTAAACCCTATACCTTGAGCCTTTTACCCTAAACCTTATACTATACACCTTACACCGGTTCCCTTATTCACTTTCAACTCAATCAACTACGCAACCCGCAACGCGTAACTCGCAACCCGTGACGCGTAACACGTAACTCGCAACCCGTTTTCTAATCAACCCATCAACTAATTATGTTTCCAGCCAACAACTAACCCTTCTGTGCTCGGCCAGACGGGTCAGCGGGGGTTCCTGTTGACGGCACTTATCCATTGCATGACTGCATCGCGGATGGAATCTGCACCCCAGCGGCATATTCGCCGGACTGGGTACGATTCCTGAAATCTCCTGCAGTTGACGGCCGGTTTGCTCTTTGCGGCCGATAACCGGTATCGATTCCAGCAGACCTTGCGTGTAGGGGTGCCTGGGATCTTTAAAAAGCGCTTTCACCGGTGCCTCTTCGACGACTTTGCCGGCGTACATGACGACCACCCTGCTGGCCATTTCTGCGATTACACCCAGATCATGGGTGATCAGCAGGATCGCTGTTTTGAACTCTTCCTTGAGGCGCTGCATGAGGGCCATGATTTGAGCCTGGATGGTTACATCAAGCGCCGTCGTAGGCTCGTCGGCTAAAATCAGCCGCGGGTTGCAGGAAAGAGCCATGGCAATCATCGCCCGCTGGCGCATGCCGCCGGAAAATTTGTGAGGGTATTGTCGGGACCGCGAACCCGGCCCCGGTATCTGAACCATCCGCAGCATCTCCACCGCCCATCGCCAGGATTCCTGACGGGACATTTCCTTGTGCAGTCTGGCGGCCTCTGCGATCTGCTCTCCGATCTTTAAAACCGGATTCAGGGAAGTCATGGGTTCCTGAAAGATCATCGAGATGTCGTTGCCTCTAATTTTCCTGATTCGCTCCCGGTCCAGATCGAGCAGGTTTTCGCCCTCGAAAAGAATACGCCCCTGGATTTCGGCAGGCGGGCAGCGCAAAAGCTGCAAAATTGACAGGGCGGTAACACTCTTGCCGCAGCCGCTTTCTCCGACCAACCCCAACGTTTCTCCACGATACACTTCAAAATCAACCCCATCCACGGCGTTTATTACCCCATCCAATGTGTGAAAACGCGTATGGAGATTGTGGATTTGCAGCAGGGGCCGGGTTGATGCCTTCATATCTTAAACCTCGGGTCCAGGGCATCGCGCAGGCCGTCTCCCAAAAGGTTGAAGCCCAAAACGGCCAAAAAGATGGCGATGCCGGGGAAGGTTGTCACATGGGGTGCCAGGAAGATGTAAGATCTGCCGGAGCCAAGCATGGTCCCCCACTCCGGTGTGGGCGGCTGTACCCCGATGCCCAAAAATCCCAGTCCGGCTGCGAAGAGGATGGCCATGCCCATCGACAGGCTTGTCTGGACGGTAATAGGGACTATGACGTTGGGCAAAATGTGCCTGAGCAGAATTACCGTGTCACGAGTACCAACCGCCCGGGCCGCCTCAACATAGACCTCCTCCCTGACTGACAGGGTGCAGCCTCTGACCAGGCGGATATAGAGCGGTATCATGGCGATACCAACTGAGATCATGGCGTTTTTGAGACCTACTCCCAGGACGGCCACCAGGGCCAGGGCCAGGAGAAAACCAGGGAAGGCCAACATGGTGTCGGTTATCCGCTGGAGGATAAAATCGATTTTTCCGCGGTAGTAACCTGAGATGAGCCCCAGCGGCACCCCGATGAACAGGCCTACCGAAACGACCCCGCTGGCGATCAAAAGCGGGCCCCGCGAGCCGTGGATGATCCGGCCCAGGATCGAACGCCCTAATTCGTCCGTGCCCAGCGGGTGCTCCAGGGAAGGGCGCTCTAATGCCAGCATAAGATTAGGTGCCGAGGGGTTGCCGGGAAAAAGGACCGGTGCCAGCAGGGCAGTGAGGATATAGAGGAGTATCAGGAAGGCACCGAGCATGGCTGCTTTATTGCGCTTGAGCTTGAACCAGCTGCGTCTGAATTGGCTGGTAGATAGATGGTTCCGGGCTTGGTCGGCTGTGGTCTGGGTAGTTTCAGTCATAGCGAATCCTCGGGTCCACATAGGCGTAGATGACATCAACGGCCAGGTTGACCATTATGTAGAGAAGTCCGAAGATTAGAATTGCGCCTTGGATCACGGGATAGTCGCGGGCCAGAATGGAGTCCACGATCAGACGGCCCAGGCCCGGCCAGGCGAATACCGTCTCGGTCAAAACCGCACCCCCCAGAAGCGTACCGAATTGAAGGCCGATCACGGTGATGATCGGAATAAGGGCATTTTTCAGCGCATGCTTTATAATGACCACCTGTTCCTTGAGCCCTTTTGAGCGTGCGGTTGTCGTATAGTCCTGGGAAAGTACTTCGAGCATGCTCGAACGGGTCATACGAGCAATGAAGGCAACGACAAAAGCGGCTAATGTAACCGAGGGCAGAATGACATGCAGCCAGGAACCGGTGCCGCCGGCCGGCAGCCAGTTAAGCATGACCGAAAAGACCACGACCAGCATCAGGCCCAGCCAAAAGACGGGCATGGAGATGCCAAAAAGGGCCGCAGCGGTGACAATGTAGTCCAATAAGGTGTACGGTCGTACGGCCGAGATGATACCGGCCGGCATGCCAAACAGACAAGCTAAAGTGATGGCCACCACGGACAGCAGAATGGTGTTCGGCAGCCGTGCCCAGACCTCTTCGATTACAGGATTCTGGGTCCGGGCCGAACGGCCTAGATCGAATTTGGCCAAACGACCGAGAAAGAAAGCATACTGGACATAGACCGGCCGATCCAGGCCAAGCTGGTGGCGTATGAGCTCGATATCCTCCGGGGTGGCCATCTGGCCTGCCAGCACCTGGGCCGGGTCGCCGGGTAGGGCCCGGAGCATGAAAAAAAGCAACAATGATATTCCCAGTAAAACCGGGATGGTTGAGAGCAAACGTTTAATCACATACTGGAACATTGGCCAAAGCTCTGCTAATAAGTCCGGGGGCAGGGCTTAACTTGCGGCTCTGCCCCCGGACGTTTGGTTCAATCTACTCCATAGTCACATAGGTCGGGTAGAACTTCTCGGTGCTGGTAACCACCAATCCTTTGACCTTGGACGAGTGAGCAATAACAAACTTTTCCACATGCAGCCAGATCCAGGGGCAGTCATCCCAAACAATCTCGGAGGCCTTTTTAAAGAGCTCAAGCCGTTTCTGAGAATCCTGCTCCAGCCGGGTCGCCTCAATTGCCTTGTCATACACGGGGTTGCTGTAGAAGGCCGCGCCCAGGCCTTTGGGGGGATTCACGCTGGTGTGAAATTGGCCGTACAGCGTCTGGTCGGCGTCGAGGACCATGGGGCCCCAGCCTAGAAGAAAGACCTCTAACTCGGTTTTATCCAGCGGCTTCAGCAGGCCGGCCACATAAGTGGGCCAGTCATAGGTTCTTAGTTCAGCCTTGACCCCGATGGCCTGAAGATAGGCCTGAATGGTCTCGGAGACTTGTTTGTCGAAAAGGTACCGGCCGTGAGGTGTGCGCATCTTGATCGTTTTTGAGAAGTCGAAGTTGGCTTTTTTCAAGAGCTCCTTGGCCTTTTGCGGGTTGTACTCGTATTGGTGTGCCATCTTGTGATAGCCGAAAAGTACCGGCGAGACCGGTCCATCCATGGGTATGGCCGTGTTGAAGAGGACCTTATCAACGATCGCCTTCTTGTCGACAGCATAGTTAAAGGCCTGGCGAACCAATTTGTTGGTAGTTAGACCCTTCTGGTAGTTGAGGCCCATAAATATGGTCCTGGTGTCTAAGGGCATTGCCACGTCGATGTTCGGATCAGCCTTCAGGGCGGCTACATTGGAGGGCAGCGGTTTGTAGCAGATGTCGATCTGACCGGCCCTGAGCATGGACTCACGCGTAGTCGTCTCAGGCACAATCTTGAAGGTCAGCTTGGCTACGGTCGGTTTTTTGCCATAATAGTCATCGTTGCGGACCAAAACGATCCGATCGCCCTTTACCCACTCTGCCAGCTTGTATGGCCCGGCACCGACCGGGTGCTGGCGCACGTTCCCGCCGTGCTTAAAGATGGCCAATGGCGAGATCGGGCTGGCTATGGACATTGAGAGGGTCGGGACAAACGGGGCGAAGGGATACTTGATCTTAATCTTAATGGTGTAGTCATCGACTATAACGCACTCTTCAATCATGGAGATAGTAAAGCGCAGCGGCGCACGCGTTTTCCATTCTTTCGTATTCAAGGCCCGCTCGATGGTCAGTTTCATGACCATGGCATTAAACGGCATGCCATCGCTGAACTTAACACCCTTCCTCAGATGGATAGTGTAAGTCAGGCCGTCCTCGGAGACCTCGTACTTGGTGGCCAGGCGGGGCTCCAACTTTCCGTCCGGAGTCTGGTAAAAAAGGGTATCGTAAATCAACTCGCATATATTGATGGGCAAGGATGTAGTCTGCTCATGAGGGTTAAGGGTGTCGGCGTCTATGCCGATGCCGATTTTGAGTTCTTCAATCTCAGCTTGAGCGTTAAAGGGCGTATGATATAGCCCCAGGGCAACAATCAGCATGAATACAAAGATGATTTTTTTGAAATGTAATCCGGTAGTCTTCATTCTCTTCCTCCTTTGGTTAAAGGTTAAAAGAAATCACCGCCCATAATTTTTCCCCCTTGCATAACCAGGCGAATGGACTCTCTTTCGAGCAGGATATCAATATTTTCCAGCGGATTACCGGACACCATAATCAAATCGGCTATCTTGCCTTCTTCAATTGTGCCCAGCTCGTTGTCCAGTCCTAAAACGCGGGCGGAAACGCGGGTCCCGGCCTCAATGACCGCCATGGGAGAAAACCCCCCATAATCCACCAGTAATTTGATTTCACTTAAGTTTTCCCCGTGCAGATTGAACGGTGTACCGGCATCCGTGCCCACTGCAACCAGGACACCGGCTTCCCTGGCCATGCGTATACTTTCCAGGTGATGGGGTTTGACCATCAGGGTCTTTTCAACGGCATAGTCCGGGATGCCGGCTTCGACGCCTTTGGTTTCAATGTGATAAAGCGCTGAAATTGTGGGGATTAACGGGACCTTGCGTTCGACCATTAATGCAACAGCCTCCTCATTCAGGTACACGCCATGTTCGATACTGTCGATTCCGGCCCGTAGAGCATTGAGGATGCCCTGGGTCCCCATGGCATGGGTCGCAGTCTTTTTGCCGGCTTTGTGAGCTTCCTCGACTCCCGCCCGCATTTCTTCTTCAGTAAACTGTTCGCTGCCCGGTTGAACCGCCGGTGTCATGACACCACCGGTAGCCATGAGTTTGACGATATCGGCCCCCACTTTGATCTGTTCGCGGGCAGCCTTGCGAACTTCATCGGGTCCGTTGGCTTCCTGTCCGATCTGCCAGCCGTGCCCGCCGGTCATACAGATCAACTGGCCGCTGACCAGCATGCGGGGGCCCGGAATCAAACCGGAATTGATGGCCTGTTTGAGGCCAAGGTCGATACCGTCTTTGCCGCCCATATCCCTGACGGTCGTCACACCCGCCATCAGGGTTTGGCGGGCGGCCGCGGCGGCTTTCAGGGTTGTTTTCGTCTGTGATTCGACCATCATGGTACTGACAGGGTCGGGACTGCCGTCAATGCAGATGTGGATATGGGAATCGATAAACCCGGGCAGCAGGGTCATGCCGTCGATAGGAATCTTTTTGGCGTCTTGCGGTAGGCTGACATCGCCCTCAGCGACCTTTGCTATTCTATCATTTTCCACGAGAACGGTCGCATGCTCCAGAATCCGGCCGTCGCCTGTGATGACCGGGCCATCGACAAAAGCAATTGTCATTATTTCCTCCGTTACATTTTGTTGTTGCATGTACTTACCTAAACTGAACCGTTCAACCTTTGACTGATACAGTTAAAATTCGTAGCGATTTTATGAACATTCGTGATATTGAGGCAAATTCGGACAAATTGTCAACTGTTTATTTTTTTTTCCGTTGATACCGGGAGCGATATTATGGCATAGTTCTAAAAATATAATTTTTTAAATCCCAAAGATAGGGATTCTCTAATCATATAAGACAGGATACTTTCAATATTCAGTCTTCAATCTTCAATCTTCAATCTTCAATTG
>CAZWGD010000131.1:0-6725 GCA_964633235.1 uncultured Desulfobacteraceae bacterium
ATATGCCCCTTACCAGAGGCAAGAAGGGGGAAGTTGTTACCCAGTATGATATGACCTGCGTGGAAAAGATCGGGCTGGTAAAATTCGATTTTCTAGGCCTGCGCAACCTTACGGTTGTCGACAGCACGCTCAAATGTATCGCCGAACAGGGCAAGACACCTCCGGATCTGGAAAATCTCGATCTGGCGGACCCGCGCACCTATCAACTCCTGTCTTCCGGTGATACGGCGGGGGTATTTCAACTGGAAAGCTCAGGAATGCGGGATCTCATGGTGCGGCTTCGGCCGGAGAGTTTTCAGGAAATCATCGCCCTGGTGGCGCTATACCGGCCGGGGCCTCTAGATTCCGGTATGGCGGGCGATTTCGTTGAAAGAAAACACGGCCGGAAAAAGGTGGAGTATCTGGTTCCGGAACTTGAAACCATACTAAAGGAAACTTACGGTGTTATCGTATATCAAGAACAGGTGATGAAAATTGCCGGTGAGCTGGCGGACTATACCATGGCCGAGGCGGATGATCTTCGAAAGGCCATGGGTAAAAAAAAGCCGGCCATTATGGCCAGGCAAAGGGAACGTTTTGTCAAGGGAGCCTCGAAAAAGGGGATTCCGGCCGGGAAAGCAGTCAAGATATTTGATTTAATGGAAAAATTCGGCGGGTACGGATTTAATAAATCACACAGCGCCGCCTATGCCATGATTGCTTACCAAACAGCCTACCTTAAGGTGCATTTTCCCGTTGAATTGCTTGCCGCCCTGTTAACCAGCGAGATGAACTCCACCGACGGGGTCGTAAAATATATCGCTGAATGCCGAAGCCAGGGTATCGAAGTCTTGCCTCCGGATATTAATGAAAGCGTCAAAACCTTTACCGTGATCCGGGGAAAAATACGGTTCGGCTTGACAGCCGTCAAGAACGTCGGTGAAGGTGCCATTGAGTCGATTATCCAGGCCAGGCAAGAGGGGAAATTCGAATCATTGTTCGATTTTTGCGAACGGGTGGAGCTCCAAAAGGTGAATAAACGCGTCATCGAAAGCCTGATAAAATGCGGGGCTTTTGATGCCGTCGGAAGGTACCGCTCACGGCTGATGGTCTCACTAGAAGACGCTATGGATCACGGACAGCGGGTCCAGCGGGAAAGATCCGATCCACAGATGGGCCTTTTCGATATGGTGTCGTCCGCAAAAAAAATTGCCAACTATCCGCCCATTCCTGAAATCGATGAGTGGGATGAAAAACAGCGCTTAACCTATGAGAAAGAGGCCCTGGGGTTTTTTATCAGTGGCAACCCCCTGGATCGCTACCGGGAGACTCTCGACAAATTTACCAACACCAACACCCTGCTGATTAAAGAAAGACAAGACGGGGAAGCGGTCTGCATGGGGGGGGTGATTCAGAGTGTCAAGACCATCAAGGCCAAAACCGGCCTAATGGCCTTTGTAAACCTGGAGGATGCCAACGGGACGGTGGAAATAACCGTTTTCCCTAGGCAGTATGCCAAGGTGAGCCACCTGCTCAACGATGATCAAATCATTCTGGTAAACGGCGGCCTGCAAAAGGATGAAAACGCCGTCAAGGTACTGGCTGAGCATATTATCACCATTGACAAGGCCGAAGAGGAATGGACGGCCACCGTCCATTTGCATGTGGACTTGACCCGCTCGGATAGAGAGGCTCTTCTTCAACTGCGGGAGATATTGACGGCCCACCGGGGAACTTGTCGAGCTTATCTACACCTGAAGAATCCTTTAAAATCGGAAACCGTGATCTCCCTCTCAGACGCCTTCAGCCTGAAACCGGGAGCCGATCTGGCCAACCGGGTCATTGAGCTATTGGGATATGGTGCTATAATAACGGTGCCCGACAAGGCAATGTTGTTCAATAGCAGGGGAAGCCATAGCGGGCGTAAACCAAAATTCCGCTCCAGGGCAGGATAAGACTTCAAGTTCAAAACCGGTTGTTTGACCAGCGATAGTGCGGGCGCGGCCCTTTGGAATAAAACTTTTGTTAAACGGTTCAGAGTGCGTATCTGTACCGGTATTAGATCTAGCCTGCGCAAGCCAGTCAGAGGCATACAGGAGGCCGGATATGGCCCGTGGGGATCAGTTGGCCAGGCAGTGGAAAATTCTCCAAACCCTTATGGCCGCCAAAAACGGAAAGTCCGCCGGCGAACTGAGCCGAGAGCTGGAGTGCCATTTAAGGACCGTTTACCGCGATCTCGAAGCGCTTCAAGCCGCTGGATTCCCCATCTATACCCATAGAGAAAATGCGGTGAGTCGCTGGGCTTTGATGGGTACGGCCAGGCATCCCTTTCCGCTTCCTCTCAGCCTAACGGAAATGATGGCGTTGTATTTCAGTCGCGGCCTGCTAATGTCTCTGAGGGAGAGTGTTTTTTATGAATCGCTAGAATCTCTGTTTCTTAAGATTAAGGCCACGCTACCGCCGGAGTATATCCATCACCTGGATCAGATCAATAAAGTCTTTCAAATCGCCCCTGCACCGTACCGGCAATTGGGAGCATATAAAAAAAACCTCGATGACTTGAATCAGGCCATTCTCGATCGCCGTTATGTAGAGATGACCTACTACGCGGTCAGCAAGAGAGAAGAGACGCAACGGGTGCTGGCACCGTATAAAATCAGGTTCTTCAGGGGGACATATTATCTGATCGGCTATTGCATGCTCCGAAGAGAGATCCGGGTTTTTGCCGTGGACCGCATTATTGAACTCCGTATTAGAGACGATGTGTTTCCCATGGACTGTGATGTGGATATCGACCGTATAACCAAATCAAGCTTGGGGGTTTTTTTAGGAGAATCTCAAAAGATCAGGATCTGGTTTTCGCCTGAAGTTGGCGATTATATTAAAGAAACGGTCTGGCATACCAGCCAGACGATCCACCCCCATAAGGATGACTCCTTGATCCTTGAGATGCATGTGGCAGTGAGTGATGAATTAAAGCAATGGGTCATGAGATGGGGTGCTGATGCCAGAGTGCTTGAACCACAAGTATTGACCGACATGATTCAGAAAGAGGCTTTTGCCCTTGTAGACCGTTATAAATCAGATACAAACCTTGATTCCCATTCACGGCGATGATAGACTCAGGACCGGATCTACCCTCCCGATTAGATTGGCGCTTTAGATTTCGGCAATAAACCACGCATAAGGAGGTCGGACATGGCGATTAAAGTACTCATCAGACGAAGCGTACCGCGAGAGAAGGCCAGAGAATTGATACCCCTGTTAAAAAAAATGCGCTCCCTGGCCGCAAATCAACCCGGGTATATTTCCGGTGAAACCCTTAAAAGCTCCGACACGCCGGACACCTTTCTGGTTATCAGCAACTGGCAGTCCCCCGATGACTGGGAAAAATGGCTGATCAGCAAACAAAGACAGGAGGTTCAAGACACCATCGATACCCTGCTTGGGGGCAATACCGCATACGAGATGTTTCACTATGGGTTTACGGAATAGCCTCCGTTTGGACACCATTATTTTCGCGCTACATGGGAACGTGGAAAAGAATCTTTTATTTTGCCATTTTTTGTAAATTCACCAAAGTCCCAGGCTTGCATGAACATCTAGAAAGCATGCTGCCGCTACACTAACAATATTAAGTTATACAAGATAGTTGTATAAAATTGAGATCGAAACGGGGTGCATCCTGACCTGGAAACGGTCTTTCCGGACCGCCGTGCACTCCTGTAATGCAGAGAATCACTCATATCCAAATCCCCTAGAGGTGTTCAAACACACTTGACAAATTTGTGATTAATCAATTTAATTAATTAAAATACTTGACAGGGCCAAGCAAACAAATTAAAGTTTTTGCGACCGTCACTAGTACATGGAGCAGTTTTGTCTGCAGTAGCATAGCTTTCATACTGCACAGAAAAAGCCAAACTTTCCGTGAGGAAAGGACGGAAAGCCACGGGTCTTAACTGTTAAGACAGCCGGGTTGCCTAAACGCATGAAACTGTCGGGAGCTGCTGGCGCGTATCTGAATCCGGAGTGGATCCGGGTTGGATTCAGGGTCGGCAAAGTACTTCATCGCTAGACGCGTGGGGGAGGACACCCCGTAGACCATGATTTTGCTGACATAATTTTCTAGCAGAATCCAGCGAGTGAAGACGCTTCTGAAAGGCTTTCACGAAAGGGCAGCACGGCTTTTTTTATGACGGCGCCGCGACCTGCTTACGTTGGCAAGGGAAAAAGATGGTGGGGCCGATGATTATCGGCCCCACCTGTCCAGCTTACTTTAAAATCAGTTAACGGCACAAGGGAAAAGGCCTCGACAACCTTATGATTCCCCTGCATTGTTCTGGTGATTTTGCAGAAAGGCGGACAGCATGTATCCTATCTCACTCATCGCTAAAATACAACCTCTTTTCCGGCCAATCCGATTTCTCTCCAACTTTTCGGGTTTTATTTGACCGGCGCAGGAAATGCACCCGCCTGAGGTATTTTAACCGACCCTCATGATATCGCCCCAGGATCTTCATTGCCATGGAAAATGCCATGACTGATAATGATTTGAACACAGAAACCTCGAGCCATAGACCTGCCGGAGTCGCTCTTGGTAAGTATGGTGGCTACTTTGAACAGGCGGTTTCAGAGAGAACCGCCGAGTTGAAGGCCATCAATGAACAGCTTCAAAACTCGATTATAGAATACCGGAAAACCCAAGATGATCTTGAACAATCTGTTGAAGAGAAAGAGCGTCTTCTGCGGGAGCTCTATCATCGGACCAAAAATAATATGCAAGTCATCTGCAGCTTATTGTCACTCCAGATGAATACGGTCAAGGATGACACTATCCTATCTATGCTCATAAAGACGGAGCACCGCATCAGATCCATGGCCCTGGTACATGAAAAGCTCTGCCGGTCCAAAAACCTGTCAAGGATTGATATTAAGGCCTATTTGTGCGATCTGGCCAGCAATCTTGTGAAAAGCTATCATATAAGTGGGGAGAAGATTTCGCTCACTCTGAATCTTGAACGCATACCCGTAACCATCGCTACCGCCATCCCCTGCGGTTTGATCGTCAATGAGCTTATTACCAACGCCTTGAAGTATGCGTTCCCTGACAATCGAAAGGGCAAAATCCACATCGAGCTTAGGCTCAACCGTAAGGATGAAATTGAACTGCGAATCGCCGATAACGGAATCGGTATTCCACACTCATTCAATTTCAATGAAGTCGATTCACTGGGCCTGCAGTTGGTGCAGAATCTGGCCATTGTCCAACTGGATGGCAAAGTGCGGTGGAATCTGGGCAGGGGGCTGACTTTTCATTTGCGGTTTAAGGAACAGAGCGGGCCTGCCGAATCCGGGGAAGCATGACCCAAACCCCATCCGGTATCAAATAAGCGGAAGGGTGCCGGTAAATTAGTTTTCAAAGTCCGGCCGGTACTATATATCGCTTTTTTTTTCATTCCCCTGCTTGCTCGTCACCTGACAAGCGTTACGCATTCAGGTGGAGACGCCCAGTTTCGGCAAGAGATAGGCTTGGAGGAATATCCATATGCCTACAACGGCAAGCAGCATCAGGATTTCTTTCATTCATTTTTCTCCTTAGGATCATTTTTCAATTTTTTAGGCCTGTCAGGCCTCATTAGCTTTTCAGAATAAGCTCTTCTTCGATCAGATCGGCGATTCCGGCGATATGCTCGAGACCAAACATGGGGATAGGCAAGTCGAATGACATGTCGCTGACAAAGGCGATGATATTCTGAAGCTCCGGAGCCAATGGGGTTTTTTGGGTGGCGCGGCGACAAACCTCGATTTTTGGCTTCTCCTGGTGCTTGTAGCCCTCTGTTATGATGAGGTCGAGATCCCGCAAATGCGCGGTCAGCTCATCTAGGGGAGGTTCCGAACTGTTTTTTACCATGACGAACCCTTCCGGGGAGGCCACCATGACGGCATCGGCACCGGCCGCTTTGTGACGGGCACTGTCTTTACCGTGCATGTCTATGGCAAACCCATGGTGGGCATGCTTGATGGTTCCGATCCGATAGCCGCGTTTTTTTAGTTCAGGAATCAGCTTTTCAATCAGGGTTGTTTTGCCCGAACCCGATTTGCCGATTATCGAAAGAACCGGTGGCATTGATTAACATCCCTTTCAGCTGAGGATCAGTGAATAAATCCCGCCTCACCGGTCGTGACGGCGGGATTCATTGGGTACGCGGAATAGGCATTACTTCTTATCGTCTTTAACTTCTTCAAAATCGGCGTCGACAACATCATCACCGGGTGCGGATCCGGATGCACCCGGCTGGCCGGTGCTTTCAGGCCCGGGTCCGCCGGCGGGTTGCTCGCCTGTCTGGGAGGCCTGCTGATACATAGCCTCGGCCAGTTTGTGAGATGCCTGGGTTAACGCTTCGCTCAGGCGTTTGATTTCTTGGGGGTCATCTCCATCCATGGCTTTCTTGAGGGGCTCGATGGCCGCTTCAATCTGTTGCTTGGTATCCGGATCAACCTTGTCCCCAAGATCCTTAATAGACTTTTCGGTGGTGTAAATCAACCCGTCGGCGGCATTTCTGGCATCGACCAGTTCTTTTTTCTTTTTATCTTCTTCCGCATGGAGTTCGGCATCCTTGACGAGCGCGTCGATCTCCTCCTGGCTCAGCCCGCTGGAAGCGGTAATACTGATGGACTGCTCCTTCCCTGTGGCCATATCCTTAGCGGAAACGTTTACAATACCGTTGGCATCGATATCAAAG
>CAZWGD010000132.1:0-6719 GCA_964633235.1 uncultured Desulfobacteraceae bacterium
AAGGTTGGCAGGGAGATTTTTTTCTTCTTGACAACTGTCAACCATATCAGGTGTCGGGTTTCAGGTTTCAGTGTTCAGGTGTTAAGACTTGGAGTCATCTCAATTTCAAAAAATCGGTTTTTGTAGCTATAAGCCGTAGATTCCCTGGTTAATCTGCCAGCAACGGCTACAATTCAGATTTTTTTGACCTGAAACCATAATTTTAAACGACTTTCTGGGCTACCCAACCAATTGCGGGGCAATCTCCTCGATTAGCGGCTTCAACTCTGTCAGCACCTCGGCCGCGGCGTCGACAGCCTTGCCGATTTCCGCGTCACCCATGGGTGTCGACACGGAAAAGAACCCCCGGTTGGGAATAAAGATCCCCTGGTTCATCAGCCCCAGGTGGAACAGGCGCAGGATGTCTCGATCGATGGTGAAAAAAGCGGTCGTTGCGGTAGATATGGGCTCCGGTGTAAAATGAAGCTGCTGCAGCGAGCCGTACCCCTTGATTTGGGCCTTGATTTTTAGCTCGTCAAGAACGCCCTGCAAACCCTCGGCCAGAGCCCGCCCCAAACCGTTAATCCGGTCGATGGCATCAGCCGTCATCTCCTTTAGCCCGGCGACCGATGCTGCCACGGCGATGGGTGTGGCCACAAAGGTACCCGCATGATGGGCCGGATGTTTGTGCCGGGGGGAATAGACCTCCATCACCTCCTTGCGTCCACCGAAGGCGCCCACCGGTAATCCGCCGCCAATGGTCTTGCCCAGAGCGGTTAAGTCGGGTTGAACCCCGTATACTTTCTGGGCACCGCCGGTGGAAAGCCTGAAGCTGATGACCTCGTCCAAAATCAGAAGCACACCGTTGGCGTGGGCTGTATTCTCCAAAAACTTGAGATAATCATCTTCCGGCGGGATCATACCGGCCGCCCCCATGACACCCTCCACGATCACCGCGGCCAGTTCATCCTTGTTTTCAACAATCATTTTTTCGGCGGCGGCCTTGTCATTAAACGGCACTACCAGCATATCGAATTCCGCGCTTTTGGGCAGGCCCGGCGGCAGTTTGCGCCAGCCCACGGTCATTTCCATGGGATCGTAGCTGCCGTGATAGTTGCCTTCCATTTTGAGAATTTTGTCCTTGCCCGTATAGGCCCGGGCCGCACGAATGGCGAACATCACCGCCTCGGTCCCGGACGTGCAGAAGCGGACGCGCTCCACGGAAGGAATCCGCTCGCAAAGAAGCTGGGCCCATTCGTAGGCGCGCTTGGGCGGTGCCGCCATGGCGGATCCCTGGGGCGCCTGCCGGCAGATTGCCTCCACTACCTTGGGATGGTTGTTTCCCAGCACCATGGATGTCCAGTTGTTGGAAAAGTCAAGGTAGTCGTTGCCATCCTCGTCATAGAGATGGCATCCCTCTCCTTTGGCCATGACCGTTGGATAGGGTTCAAACCAGATGGAAATGCGCATATCCCCATCGGGTACGAATTGCTTGGCGTTTTCGATGATCTTGCGGGACGTTGGTGTCCGCTCCAGATAGGTTGCTTCCATTTTTTGGGTGAATTCTGCCACCCGTTCTTTTCGCGACATTTTCCTTACCTCCGTTAATTACAGATTTTATTGGAAATGGTTTTCTGGTTTTACCCTTTCATCGAGCCGTCCGCATCGCTTGGGCAGCGGTACCGAATCGTGGGGCGGCTAATGGATGAAAGTGTCAAATTTTTCAAACTCTTTCTCCAGACCTTCGAGCATGGGTATGGCCTTGTCTTTTTTGCGCAAGGCAATGGCCGTTATCAAGGCGTTAAGCAAACTCATGGGGGCGGTGTATGATTCGAAGTATGCGGGGATCCTGGTTTCCGCAATGAGGGCTAAGTCGCTCAATTGGGCGGTGGGCGAGAGCTTGCTGTTGGTAATGGCGATGATAAAGGAGCCGTTTTGCTTGACTTTTTCAGTAATCCTCACGGTTTCCTGGGTGTAGCGTTTGAAACTGATGGCAACCAGTACGTCGGAAGGCCCGATATCCCGCAACTGTTCGGGAAGATCGCCTACGCCCAGCGTCACCAGGATGACGGAATCCAAGAAGAACCGCAGGTCAAATGCCAGGAAATAGGCCAGGGCATAGCTGGCCCGTAATCCCAAAATATAGAGCTTTCTGGCGGAGCATAGCTTGTCCACGGCCTGATGGAAGGTCTTTTCGGTGATCATGGCACCCATGTGCCTGATTTTTTCAATATCTTCCGTTAAAATATCGGTAAACAGCGACTGACGGCCTTCCAGGGTTTTGGCAGATTCGATCATACGAGCGGAGGTGGAATAGTCGGCCAGAAGGGTTCGTCCCACAACCCGCTTGAATTCCGCAAATCCGGAAAACCCGAGCGCATTGACGAATCGAATCACGGTTGCTTCGGAAACCTGCGCCTCGGCCGCTACCTGGGTGGCATTTAACAGGATGGCTTGGCTCAGATGGTGGAAAACATACTCAGCGACCTTCCGTTGGCTGGGCGGCAGGGTTTTGTGGACCGCCGAGATCTGTTGCCGGAGTTTTTCCATATTCAAATTGAAATTGCAGAAAAATATTCATACTTTGTTATAATGATGAATATTTTTCATAGTTGAATTCGATTGTCAAGCGCATAATACTGATACCGACATAATGATTCGCCGACGGTCGTCCAGCAGGGCGGGAAACATGATTTCCGTTAAGGCTGCTTCGGGCAAGGGCAGGGCTGAGATGGGCGGTGGAGAGGGACCCATGGGAAAAGAAAAAGCGGCTTTTGTGAGCGTGATCATTCCAACCTACAATCGGGCCTGGATTTTAGAAACCGCCGTGAGTTCGGTTTTGGCTCAGCGCTTTAGCCCTTTTGAACTGATTGTGGTGGATGACGGCTCCACGGACGGGACGGCGGCCATGCTTGCCGGTCTGCATGACAAGATTACCGTGATCCGTCAGGCAAACCGGGGTGTCAGCTCGGCCCGCAACACCGGTATCCGCGCCGCGCGCGGATCTCTGATCGCCTTTCTCGACTCGGATGACCACTGGCTGCCGCAAAAGTTGGCCCTGCAAACGGCCTTTTTCAACACGCATCCGGAGATATCCATCTGCCAGACCGCGGAGATATGGATCCGCAATGGGGTGCGGGTCAATCCCAAGAAAAAACATGCCAAACCATCGGGAGACATATTTAAACGGTCACTTGAACGCTGCCTGGTCAGCCCTTCGGCGGTCATGCTCAGGCGCAGGCTGTTCGACGAGATAGGGCTCTTCGATGAAACCATGCCCGCCTGCGAAGACTACGATATGTGGCTGCGTATCGCCGCCCGCTATGCGGTGAATCTGATCGATATACCCCTGGTCATCAAAACCGGGGGCCATGCGGACCAGCTTTCCCGCCAGGCGGGCCTTGATAAATACCGAATACAGTCACTGGTGAAACTGATCCGCCAAAACCGCCTCTCGGCGGAGCAGAGAAAAGCCGCCGTCCAGGTGCTTCAACAAAAAATCGCCATCTACAAAACAGGGTGTTTAAAAAGGGGGCGGGCGGCTGAGGCCGCGTATTACGGTCAGTTGGCGGATCGATACCAAATCCAGACCTGATGCAGGGTCCGGGCGATAACCGCTGAACGCCTCTTCCGTCCCATGACGACCGAGGGTCGCCGCATTTGGATTTTGAGTCGGCTCCCAATGCGGTTGTCCTGGTGTGCGGCCATGTATAGCTTGACTTTTCTGCCGTTGGTGGTGTAGGTATGCGGTGACATTCAACCCTAAATCAGTTGTTATAATGGCCGGTTACAGGTTTCCGGCTACAAAACGCCAGGATACCCCTTTGCGGGAAACAGGCATGGAAAGGCAAAAAAAATGGAGCGTTCAGCCGGGGTAACGCGCACTACCACAGAAACCGAGATTCAGGTCCAAATCAACTTGTCGGGGAATGGAAAAGCCAATGTCACCACAGGAATTCCCTTCTTCGACCACATGTTGACCTTGATGGCCATGCACGGGTTCTTTGATCTGGTCATCAATGCCAAAGGGGATCTGGAGGTGGATCTTCACCATACCGTGGAGGACGTGGGTATCGTCTTGGGAGATGCCGTCAATCAGGCCCTGGGTGATCGGAAAGGGATCCGGCGTTACGGGCATGCGGTGACACCCATGGATGAGGCCCTGGCCACCGTCAGCCTTGATTTTTGCAACCGCCCTTTTCTAGTGTATAATGTGCCGGGGACCGCCGGTAATGACCGCGTTTTCGACATATCCCTGGCCAAGGAGTTTCTCAGGGCCCTGGCCGTGCATGCCGGCATGACCCTGCATATCAATTTGGCTTACGGGGACAACCCGCATCATATTCTGGAATCCATTTTCAAAGCCTTGGGGAGAGCCATGCAGGAGGCGGTTTCCCTGCATGACCGGCTTTCCGATGTACGCTCAACCAAGGGCTTGCTATAGAATTCAAGAAAAATGATTTTAAAAGGATGCTGTGATCATGATCGTCATTCCAGCGGTAGATCTAAAAAACGGTAAATGCGTCCGACTTGTCCAGGGACGAGCGGATGCTGAAACCGTGTTTTCGGATAATCCTGCAGCCATGGCCCAGCGATGGGAAGCCCTGGGTGCCGAACTTATTCACGTCATTGACCTGGATGGGGCGTTCAGCAAAACCCCCGGCAATCTGGCTTCCATAAAAAATATCCGCCGGGAGGTAACCTCGACGATCCAGTTGGGGGGCGGTATCCGGGATATGGATACGATTCGTATGTATCTGGATTTAGGCATTAACCGGGTCATCATCGGCACAGAAGCGATCCGCAATCCGGATTTGATCAAAACGGCCTGCCGGGCCTTTCCAAAGCAGATCGTGGTGGCCATTGACGCTCGTGAGGGGTTGGTGGCCATTGAGGGGTGGACCCAGACCACCCCGGTCAAGGCGGTTGAACTGGCCCAACGGTTTGAAGACTGCGGTGTGGCGGCCATCAACTTTACCGATATCTATCGGGACGGCATGCAGACCGGACCGAATATTGAACAGACCCTCAATTTGGCCCGCTCGGTTTCCATTCCGGTTATCGCCTCCGGCGGTGTTTCCACCCTGACTGATATTAAAAACCTACTACCCCTGGAGGCGGAAGGCGTTGTAGGTGTGATTACCGGAAAGGCGCTGTACAGCGGAACCCTAGATCTAGAGGAGGCCATCAAGACCGCCGCATTGGGATCTTGACTTGCAGCAAACGCTGCGTGGCGATGCACATCATTCTTTCCAAACAGGGTTGTCCTGAAGAGACGCCTGCATGTTCTTGACAAAGGGAAGATCGGTGTTAAACTTACGGGTTAAAGAAAATACAGGATTAAAGAAGATAAGGTGCCTGAATGAATCCAGCATTGAATCCAGGCGGGTACCGCCAAGCGCATCCATTTATACTGGGACTATGTAAGAGCCATGTAAGAGCCATGTGAAAATCGGTCTCTTAAAATCAACTTCTTTAAATCTAAGAATCGTCGGCCCAGGGGAACGATTTCCCCTCTCGGGTTTTCCATCATTTTACGGCTCTCCAGATAAGGTGGGGAGGTAGCTGTAATTGGCAAATTTCATCCCCGAAGACAAAATCTCCGAGATTTCACACGCGGCGGATATCGTGGACATTATCTCGGAGACTGTGCTTCTTAAAAAGGCGGGGAAAAATTATATCGGCCTCTGCCCGTTCCATTCCGAAAAAACCCCTTCTTTCACCGTCAGCCCCGAAAAACAGATGTTCTACTGCTTCGGCTGCGGCGAGGGGGGAAATGTGTTTAAATTCATCCAGAAGCAGAACGGATTTTCATTTGTCGAATCCGTGAAAATGCTGGCCGGAAAATACAACATCATTTTGCCTGCGGCCAATCAATCCCCCCAGCAAAAAAAAAGGCTCGGGCTAAGGACCCGGATATTCAGGGCCAATCAAAAGGCTATGGAATTCTACCATAATCGCCTGATGGCTGAGAAAAGCGGGGACGCGGCACGGACCTATCTAGAGCAGCGGGGAATTTCCCTTGAAGATGTGGACCGGTTTCAATTAGGATACGCCCCGGCGGATTGGGAGTTGCTGAAGCGTTTTCTTTTATCCAAAAAGATAACCCCTCAAGAAATGGTGGAGGCCGGGTTGATTATTCCCAGAAAAAGCCGAACCGGCCACTATGACCGCTTCAGAAATCGAATCATCTTTCCGATTGTTAATATCAGCGGATATGTGGTGGGGTTCGGCGGCCGCGTCATGGATGATTCCCTGCCCAAATACTTGAATACGCCGGAGACACCGGTTTTTAACAAGCGGCGTCTGCTATACGGTTTAAATGCCGCCCGTCTCAAATGCAGAGAAAGCGGCCTGGTCTATCTTGTAGAAGGGTACTGTGATGTGCTGGCTTTATACCGGTATGGAATCGAAAATGCGGTGGCTACGCTGGGGACGGCCTTAACTTCCGAGCACATCAGGCTGATTCGCGGATTCGCCCGGCGGGCGGTGCTGGTTTATGATTCCGATGCAGCCGGAATTAAAGCGGCGCGTCGCAGCTGCCACATATTCTTAAAAGAGAAAATGGATGCCGATATCATGGTGCTGCCGGCCGGGCACGACCCGGATTCATTTATCATGGAAAACGGGCGCCGGGCCTTTTTGAATCTGGCATCGCGCGCCAGGGAAATGGTGCGGTTTTTAACCGATGCCGCCTTGGAAAAACATGGCCGCTCAGTAAATGGAAGAATCCGCGTCAT
>CAZWGD010000133.1:0-6717 GCA_964633235.1 uncultured Desulfobacteraceae bacterium
ATCTCATAGCGGTTGAACATGAAAATATCATCCACCTCGTTAAGCATGCCGCTGTCGACCGCTATGCGGCCGAACGCCCGGATCTTGTCAAACCATATGGTATGAAACCAGTGCTCCACCCAAAACAGGTGGTCTTCGGCATATCTGTAGATCGTGCGAATGGTGTTGTAGGCTCCCTCAAAAGACTGGCGGTCTTCGTCAGTTTTGATCAGGCTGCGGTATTCGGTGACAATCTCGTCACGTTGCTTGTTGATATCATCCAGCGCCCTTTCAATGGTTTCTCCTCTGTCCAGGCGCTCCACATAGCTTTTGATGTATCCGAAGGGGATCTCCGGTGTGTTGATCCAACTGCCCTCATGGTGAAACCAGCCGGAGCCGCAGGAGACATAGAACCACGGGTCCTGGGCCTTTTCATATTCCGCCAGCCAGTTGCGGCCCTCGGCGGTGCTCTTGAGAGCGGCGATTTTATCATCAACGGATTGTCCGCTTTTGAGAATATCCGCCACGGCTACGGTCTCGTGGGCCAGCCTGGAGAGCCGGCACAGCTCCTCTTCCGGACGGAACATGGAAACATAAGCCCCCGCCACCATTTTGCCGATGGCGCTTTCACTGATCCCGGGAAAAAGTTTGCGGGCCACATCGGCAAACATGAGATAGGCCAGATAGGTAAGGTTCAGCATCTCGAAGTGGTACTGCCACCCCTTGAACATTTTATTGACCAGCAAATCGAAGGCTTCCATCAGGTCGTAAGACACATAGCAGCCGGTCGGGGCGGGCAAAACCTCATCCTCGGGAACGAATTTCGGCAGTTCCGCGGGGATCTGCAGGCTTTTCATCTCATTGCCGAGGGCCTTGAATTTTGCCAGCCACTTGTCCCAAAGCTCCTCGTAGTGTTCAAAAACGTAAAACACGCGCTTTTCAAAATGACCGGCCTTTTCGCCGATAATTTCGTCTGGCGGCGGGGCGATAGCACAGATGTACATGTAACATCCCACCATGCGCTGGGCAATTCCCTGAGCCGGCGGGATGCAGAACACTCTGGTGGTATACTGGGAAAGGGCGATCTGCCACGCTTCCTGAAATATCAAATCCAGAGGCGGCATGGGCTCAGGCGCATGTATTTTATCTGCATACCAGAACTGGGCCTTTTCCCATGCGGCTCTGTCCTCGGAAAACAGGTGGTGTGAGGGGTACATTTCTTCCCAGCCTTCCAGTTCGGCGGGCACTTCATATTCGTGGGGGTCCGGAAATCTTCCAGCATTTTGGTCTGGCATTTTCTCCTCCTTTCGGTTGTGGGGTTAGCGCCGATAAAAACGCTGCTGCGCCGCCTGAATGAAATACGGTCGCAAATATCATCAGAGGGTGAGATAAACGGTTTGAGTAGCGGGTTGAGTGCCTTATCGGTCGCCGGTTTATGATAGTATCGTCTTGTCCCTCAAGCCTTTCCAGGAAGCTTTCCTCGATTCCGCAATCAGGGATTCCGCAATCAGGATAGGAAGCCGCATGAATTTAGAGCATCAACCAAATGCTTATTGCGGTCGTCATGGTGTTCGGACTCATGTCACCTATGAAACATTGGAGCAAACCTGTCAATTTTATTATTTTTATGCTACACATAAACAATACTTATGAATAAAAAATATAGATAATCAAATTCTATATAAGAGGACCCGATCATCCGAAATCGGGCCACCAGGTTTCAAAAGGCGATCATGATCAACCTGAATCAGCTCAGAATTTTTTACTATGCCGCCAAGCATCAGAGCTTTACCCTGGCGGCCCATGACCTCTTTATTACCCAGCCCGCGGTGACCGCCCAGGTAAAAACCTTCGAAGAGAGCTGCGGGCTGAAGCTATTCAAGAAGAGGGGGCGCCGTGTCTATCTGGCCGACGAAGGCAGGACCCTGTTTCAATATGCTCAAAAAATATTCGATTATGAAAAGCGGATCGAAAACGCCCTAGAAGACATGCGGGAGCTTAAGCGGGGAATATTGCGTATCGGCACCACCAAAGCCTATGCCCGCTATTTTATGCCCCTGCTGCTTTCTACGTTTCATGAAAAATATCCAAATATCAATATTGAGTTGAATGAAGGCAGCTCCCTGGAAATGAGCCTGAGCCTGCTGGAGTTGAAGAACGAGGTGGCCATCATCGCCAAAACCGGAGATATGACGGGCCTCCATTTCATACCCTTCAGCCAGGAGGAGATGGTCCTGATCGTGGCCCCGGATCATCGTTTGGCATGCGGAAGACCGGTTACCTTCAAGGATCTGACGGAAGAGCCCTTTATCATGAAGGATAAGGGCTCCGGGACCCGCAGACTGGTTGATCGGCTTTTTTCCCGGGATGACTGCACGCCGAATATCCTCATGGAGGTCAGCAATGCCGAATTCATCAAACAGTTGGTCCAGCGGGGGGAGGGGATTTCCTATTTGGTCCACGAAGCCGTGGCTGTAGAATTGGCCGAAAAAAAGCTGGCCGCGGTACCTTTGAAAGATGAAAAAATCTATCTGGACGTGAGCATCGCTTACTTAAAAGGATCACCGCTATCGCCGCCGGCCAAGGCTTTTGTGGATATCCTTGAAAAATTGAAATCCGGCCGTGAAATGATGCGAGACGGTATCGGCGCATTCATGGCCAAGATTCTCAGTCAGCAGCGAAAGTCGTCTGGGCCTGCCGGGGAGACAACGGGCTGAATTCGTTCCTGTAGAAAGACGAATTTGAGGAAACCTCCCGTTGCCATCTATTTTTCGGTACCCAGCATGTCGACCATCATATCGGCTGCTTGGACGGCAAAGGCAGGATCGTTGATATGGAGGTCGGCTTCTTTTACAGTGATGGAAGGATCCAGGGTCTGTTTCAGTCTTTCGATCAACGCGCGTCCCGTTGAAGGTGCATATAAGGGCGCATTTGGACGGTCCGCTTCGGAAAAGCCCAGAGTCGGTATGAGCAGGCGCACATTGTTAGGATCCAGGTTGAGTTTTTGGGCGAGCTGTTCGGCCAGCAGCAACGATTCGTTTTTACTGAGCCGTACGGCCGAACGAAAATCGTAAAAAAATATGCTGCGGTCCTTATATTCATCGGGTACGTTATCGCGGGTGAATTCCAGGACCGCACAGTCCAAACCGCCCGGGACGATGAGGCGCGGCAAGGGCCGGCCGGCCGCCGGTGCAAACCTGCGCGGTCCGATACCACCGCAGTAACCGCCTTTCATGGCATCCGCCAACTCATGGGTGGCTAAATCGAGAATGCCCTGAAAAAACCCCTCTCCGGCCAGTTTCATCATGGCCATGCCCCCCGTGCCGTTGGCGTGAAAGGGAACCACTTCGTACCCTCTGGCCTGCAGGGCCTGGCGGATCTGTTCCGCTGCGGGAGTGATAAATCCGAAAAATGATAGCGCGATGCGACTCCTTTCCCGGGCGGCTTGCCAGCGACTGCCGGCCATGGCGCATACGGCGGCGGCGGCGCGATCCAGTACCGCCCCGGTGATGCTGTTGATTCCCAGGATATCGGTGACACTGTGCGTAACGGTGAGATCACCGGTGCCCACGATGGCGGACATGTCCCGGGAGGCCACCGTGGACACCATCATCTTGGGGACACCCATGGGCAGGGCCCGCATGACCTGCGAACACAGGTAGGTTCCCGTACCGCCCCCTGCGGCGATAAGACCGTGGATGCGGTTTTGGCCATGGAGCGTTTGGACGGTTTGTCGTCCGAGCCGGATCATGGTCTGGATACGTCTGTCCCGATCACCGCATGCGGTCAGGCGGTCTTTGGTCAAGCGTTCATAGAGATCGATATCGACCGGATATGGGGGTGCGGCTCCGGTCCCCAGATTGATGGTGAGGGCTGAAAAACGCCTCTCCAGGATGCGTTCCTTGATAAACTTGTGTTCTTCGCCCTTGGTATCAAAGGTTCCGATAACGGCAATAGTACCATTTTCCTGCATGGTGTTTTCCTTAGGCTCAAGGCTGGATCAACGTTTTATACTTATCCCAACCAACACCCCTTCCTAAAGCTTTGTCGTTAATTTTACAAGATAATTTGCCGAAAAGGGCATTGACGACGGGTTGTGGAAAATACGGAGGAAGTCGCTTAACATCACGCATATCGATACATGTGTGTCCAGAAGGTCACCTCTATTTGTAGAATTCCTCCAGAATATCATCGGGTAATGGGTCAAAAAACCGATCCGGCATTCTGATTTTACCCTTTGCGGTACCGGGGTACTATGTGATGCGCTTACGCACAATGGTGGATATAAACTCGCTGACCATAACAACGCCGAAAACCGCCAGCAGCATCCTAGAGATCTCTTGCCACTGAAACTGTTTGCGAGGTGGAATCACCAGCTGAGCGAGGGCATGGCAAATGCATGATGAGAGGTTTTCCTGTAGCAACAGGGTCAGGGCTGCTGGGAGGGAGATACCTTCACCATCTAGACGAAATTGGATGAAACCAACCTCCTAAAATATTTCGGCAATGAATACGCCCCGACACCGATAGTGGCTCCATGGAATGGCGGCAGCGGAAATCGGAAGATTCCATATGTTGAGAATAATTTCGTTACCGTATACAAGCTTGCTTTTTTGGCTTACCCGCCTCAAAAAAGCGACTTCTTACCATTTAAAACAGAATCGTACATTTTTGGGGATTGAGAAACAAGTAGAGTTCCTGCCCTTCTTCATGCGGTAGGTGATGCGGAACCTGCACCCGAATCATAGTGTCATTGACGCTCACGAAGAAATATAGAAAGTTACCCAGATAGGCCTTATGAACAACGGTACATTTAAACACGTTTTCTTGAGTTTGAGGTGGTTCCGTAAAGACTTCCACATCTTCGGGGCGAATGGATGCGAAAACCTTTTTGCCTGCTGATATTTCCATACCGCCTGATGTGTAACACAACACTTTCTCACTGAATTCTGTGCGAACATAGGCTGAGTTCTCTTTCTGCTGAACCTCAACGATCTCGCCGGGTATAAAATTCATTGTTCCAATAAAATCGGCCACAAATTTATTGGCCGGTTTTTTATAGATTTCCTGTGCCGTACCGAGTTGGATAACATTTCCCGAGTCCATGACGGCAATCCGATCCGAGATCACCATGGCCTCGGCCTGATCGTGGGTGACATAAACTGATGTAATGCCCATGCGTCTCACCAAGCTCTTGATCTCAAACCTCAGTTCTTCGCGTAGCTTGGCATCCAGGTTGCTCAAGGGTTCATCCAACAGCAGCACTTTGGGGTTACTCACCAGCGCCCGCGCCAAAGCAACTCGTTGCTGTTGCCCACCACTCAATTGGGACGGATATCTATCTTCCAAACCGCTTAGTCCTACCAGGGTTAATACATTTTGTGCTCTTTCACGGATTTCTTTTTTCGGTATTTTCTGAAGTTTTAAGCCATAAGTGATATTACTAAAAACCTTCATATGGGGCCATACGGCATAGTTTTGAAACACCATACCAATCCCTCTTTTGGAAGGTTGAACAAATCCTTTGGAAAGCATGGGCTTGCCGTCAATAACGATGTCTCCCTCTTCCGGCTTCTCCAAACCGGCAATGCAACGTAATGTGGTTGTTTTGCCGCACCCGCTGGGTCCAAGAAGCGTCAGCATTTCACCCTGATTGACTTCAAGCTCGATACGATTGATGGCCACAACGTCCTTAAAGCGCTTGAACAGGTTTTGAATTTCTATAAATGCCATTAAATCTTTCTCCTTCTGTGGTTTCAGGGTGTGCGGCTCATTTTCGTAGTGCGGTACATTCTGTGCGATTACTTATTTTTCGGCAGTGCCCCAGGCCGCTTTGAGTACACCCCCACCGATTCTTGATATGATCAGTAGCAAAATAAAGGTGATCACAATCATCAGAAAGGCCATGGCAGCGGCAATTCCAAATTCCATGCCTCGATGCCAGTTCAGATAGATTCCGATGGGCAACGTTTCCCATCCTCCTTTATAGAGAAAAATAGCGGTAGAGATCTCCTGGAACGCCATAATAAAAAACATCACCACACCAACCAGTACTCCTTTGAGTAGCAACGGTAATGATATATGAAAAAATGTTCTAATTTTGCCGGCCCCCGATACCTCTGAAGCCTCCTCCAGGGAGGGGTCCAGCTGCAAGTAGGAGGAATGGGCCATGCGCAAAAAATATGGAAGCCGCCGCGCAAAAAGCGCCAGCGGCATAATAATCCAATAATGAGCCAGTGGTATGCCTTTCCAAAATGCCAGGAGATAACTGACACCGATGGCGATACCCGGAAATGCCAGCATCAGTGTAATCACAAAATCGAGCGCATCTTTGCCCGGGACACGGGTGCGGACGATTAGATAAGCCACTGGAAGGCCAAAGGCGATTCCCAAAACCAAGGCAATTGTACTGAAGAGAAAGGAGTTTTTTATCAGGCCTGGGCTTTCCAAAAGAATCAGCCTGAAATTTTCCAGCGTCCAGTACGATGGAAAGATTTCAAACGTCCATCTTCTTGAAAAAGCGGCCAATCCCAGCACGATGGGAATCAGTAGGACTACGATGGCGACAAAGATCATATAAGCGTACGCACCTGATTTCACCACTATGCCTGGCTCAATCACTCGCCCTTCAGACGTGGTTCCCTTGGAGAGACCGGTGTACTTTCGCCTCTCCACCCACCACCTGGCAAATAAAAACAGGGAAATGCAGACGATGGAAGAAACAACCACCGCCACGAT
>CAZWGD010000134.1:0-6687 GCA_964633235.1 uncultured Desulfobacteraceae bacterium
ATACTAGTGTTTTATCTTTATTGAATTGGTATCCCTTGGCTTCCTGGATCTTTTGTAAGCGTTGGTACAGTGCTTCGGTATCCATCAACTCCCCAGGGCCTCCCTGATTTCCTTTTCCTTATGGCCCACCACCACCTGGTCCCCAATGACCACGGTGGGGAAGGAACATCTCGGATTGAGTTTTTTAACATCTGCCAGAATGGCCTTACGTTCCTCGCCCTCCAGCAAATCCACATCCACGGATTCGTAGTTAACAGCGCAATCCCCCAGTAACTTCTTGACGGACCGGCAATGGCTGCACGTACTTAGGGAGTATAATTTTACATGAATTTCAGACATGGCGTCTCCTTTCGGAGGTAAACAGTCAACAGCACGGTTCAACCGATTTTCGAATGCATTTCCCGCGGGATTGGATATTTCTTATGGTCTCCCCCGCGTTTGAGACAAACAGGATTCAGCGCCTCGCAAACCGAATAATCCACAAGCAGGTCTATTCGTAATCTAGACCCGCACTCTTTTCAAGGTTAAAGCCTATATTCGACAGGTGACCGTATTCAGCCACAAACGGTGTCCATCTTTCCCTAGTTCTAGTCCCGCAAATAGTGGCAGTTATATCCCATGGGATTTTTTTGAAGATAATCCTGGTGATAGTCTTCAGCGGGGTAGAACTGAGTCGCGGGGCGGATTTCGGTAACCACCGGATTTTTCCATTTCCCCGAAGCATCCAGGGCCTGTTTTTTTCTCTCGGCCAGCATCTTCTGCGCCTCGGTACGATAAAAAATAACCGATCGGTACTGGCTGCCGATATCGTTTCCCTGGCGGTTTGCCGTGGTGGGATCATGCAGCCTGAAAAAATAGTCCAGCAGGGTTTCATAGGAGAGCGTTCCGGGATCGAAGTGTACTGCGACCGCCTCGGCATGTCCGGTATCACCGACGACAACGTCGCGGTAGGTGGGGTTTGGCCGGCTGCCCCCGCAATACCCCACGGTGGTGTCCACTATCCCCGGCACTTTGCGCAGAATCTCCTGGACCCCCCAGAAGCACCCCGCACCGAAAACCGCTACGCCGCTTCCGGAGCCGCGCTTCAAAGCCCCCTCGCGATTCTGCATATTGAAGCGCGCGGCGTAGCGGGCATAGCCCTCCTTTTCGAGATCCGTCGCCGGAATAAAGCGCAACGCCGCCGAATTGATGCAATAACGCCTTCCCGTTTCAGGGGGACCGTCGGCAAACACATGCCCGAGGTGCGAGTCGGCATAACGGCTGCGCACCTCGGTTCGGGGTACTAACATTTTCCAATCCTGTTTCTCTACCACCCCGTCAGGCTCCAGGGGCCTGGTGAAACTGGGCCACCCCGTACCCGAGTCGTACTTGTCCAGTGAACTGAACAGCGGCTCTCCCGAGATAATATCCACGTAGATTCCCGCTTGCCGGTTGTCCCAATACTCATTTTCAAAGGGAGGCTCTGTGCGCTCCTCCTGGGTGACGGCGTATTGAAGCGGGGTCAAATCCCCTTTCAGGGTTTCCGGCGTCCATGAACAGGCCTTCCATTTTTCGTCTGCCACGGCAACCTCCGTCTGTTATGAGCTTCTTGAAAAAAGGTGTGCGCTCCAAGCTGCGACAGGCGTCCCCACCCTCGACAACCCTGTACCTCCGTCAGGTGATCAAGCGGATGAAAGCGCCTGTTTCAACTGCTCGATAAACCGCGCCCTGGCGGTCTCGTCAGCCTTGATGTGGGTCTTGACTTCCTTCCAGGTCGGCGAACAATTCTTATAGGCCACCGCCACCAGGTCATGTACGGCCTGGTCAACCCTTTTCTTGTTTTCCGGGGTCACCTCGATCCCGGCTTCGGCCAGAACATCCTTCATATACCTGAAATAACACGACATGACCAACCTCCTTGTAATACGCCCTACACCTCCCGGTATCCAGCAACCAGCAACCAACGAAACTCTAGGGTAAGCATGCAAAAGCCGAATTGCAATCCAAAAACAATCGTTAAAAATGAACGTCCGCCGGCAAACATCCTACGGCGAACATCAAATGACCGTGACCCCTGAACCCTCAATCCGCCCCAGGCGGAAAACCTAAACCCTGAAACCCAAACCCTGAACCCTGAAACCTGAACCCTGAACCCTGAAACCTATACCCAGAATCATGACCCCTCCCCCCCGCATATTGACATCCGCCCCCTTTTCAGCAATATAATCCCCATGACAAAAACCAAGCGCCTGGCCATCATGTTTATCACTTTGCTAGCCATCGGCATCATCGTCTTTTTAGCCGGCCCACGGCTCAAGGTGGAGACCGCCCTGGACCCTGTTGATCTGCCCGCCGATCTGGATGCCTACCTGACCGGCTCGGAGGCCCGTCATCCCGACATCGTACCAGGGGCCGAAAAAGCCATTATTTGGGCCCATCCTTCCGTTAAAGGCAAAACCAGGTACGCCCTGGTATTTTTGCATGGATTTTCCGCCACGCGGAGGGAAATCTCCCCTGTATGTGATATCGTGGCCCAAAAATTGGAGGCCAACCTGTTTTATGCCCGGCTTCGGGGACACGGCAGGGGCACGGAACCCATGGGTAAAGCCACGGCCAACCAGTGGATGAACGATACGGTAGAAGCCCTGGCCATAGCCAAACGCCTGGGGGAAAAGGTGGTACTCATCGGCAACTCAACCGGGTCCACCCTGGCGGTTTGGGCGGCTACGCACGCGGACCTGGGCGGGGATATCCACGGTCTGGTCCTGATCTCACCCAATTTTTCCCCGGCCAATCCCATGGCGGGCATCGCGCGCCTGCCGTGGGGACAGGAGATCGGAAGGGCCGTCATGGGAAACTACCGCGAATGGGAGCCCCGCAACGCACTGGAAGCCAAGTACTGGACCCATCGCTACCGCATCGAGGTGTTGTTCAGCATGATGGGCCTGGTGCATGTGGTTGACGGCCTGGACCTCGGCCGTCTGCAGGTGCCGGTAATGGTGATCCATTCCGACCGCGACCAGGTGATCAGTGTTAAAAAGCTGAAGGCGCGCTACCGGGAAATCGGCTCAACCTGGAAACGCATCGTCACCATCAACGACACGCGGGATGAATGGGGCCATATTCTGGCGGGAGACATCATTTCACCTGAAACCACGGCGGCTGCCGCAACTCACATTATGAACTTTTTTTCCGAAGGGATGGGATATCATGATCGATAAGACCACGGCCTGGCGTTGCACGGTATGCGGGTATGTCCACCGGGGATCCGAACCGCCCGAAGAGTGTGCGGTTTGCGGCTCTCCCCGGGAGCGGTTCGAAGCTTTAGCTGAGACCGGTCGGGAGCCGGTGAAATCTCCCGGGGCATGGCGCTGCCTGGTATGCAACTATGAACACACGGGTGAAACCCCGCCCGACAGATGTCCGGTGTGCGCCACCTCGGGAAAACAATTTGAAGCCGTGGCCGGGAAAGAAACTCCTGTAGCGGTCACCGGCCGAGGGGTGGAGGAATTCATCGTGGTCGGTGGGGGCGTCGCCGGGGTTTCGGCGGTCCGGTCCATCCGGCAAACCGCCCCCCATGCAAAAATCACCCTGCTGACAAAAGACACGCATCCTCCCTACTATCGCTTGAATTTGACCCGCTACCTGGCCGGAGAACTCATAGCCGATCAGCTCTGGATGCATGACCGGGACTGGTACCGGGAACACGACATCGATTTTTTCGCCGATACCGAGGTGGCCGACATTCTGCTGGAGAAGCAGGCCGTGACCCTGGTGAACGGCGAAACCCGCCCTTACGACAAGCTGGTGTTAACCGCCGGCGCCCATGCGTTCATTCCCTCGGTGGCCGGCACCAGGAAGGAGGGGGTCATCACCCTGCGCAGCCTGGACGATGCCGAATACATCCTCAGGGAATCCCAGAGAGCCAACCATATCGTGGTTATCGGGGGCGGCGTGCTGGGACTTGAACTGGCCGGCGCCCTGGCCAAACGGCGGCGGCAGGTGATGCTCCTGGAAAGCTTTGAATGGCTGATGCCCCGCCAGCTCAATCGTATGGCGGCCGGGCTGCTGCAAAACCATATCGAAGGTATCGGGATCTCCCTGAAAACCCAGGCCTTTGCCGAAGAGCTGGTGGGAGACGAACGCGTGGCCGGTGTGCTGCTTAAAAAAGGCGAAACCCTGCCGGCCGATCTGGTCATCATCACCGCGGGGGTCAGGTCAAACAGCTTTCTGGCGCGCCTGGCGGGCCTGCGGGTGAACCAGGGGGTGATCGTCGACGACTACATGTGCACCTCAGATCCCCGCGTATTCGCCGCCGGCGATATCGCCGAACACCGGGGGGTGGTATACGGTTTGTGGAACGCCGCCCAATACCAGGGCAACATTGCCGGCATGAATGCCGCCGGCAAGCAGGCCGAATTCGGCGGCATCCCCCGCTCCAACTCCCTCAAGGTGCTGGGCGTCGACCTGCTGAGCATTGGAAAGTTCGAGGCCGAAGATGGCGGTGATATGGTTATCGAGGCGGAGTGTGAGGGCAACTACGCCCGCTATGTCTTCCGGGACACCCACCTGGTGGGCGCCATCCTGTACGGCAACACGGCGATCGGCGGCAAATTGAAGCACGCCATCGAAGAGAAACGTGATTTTTCGGGCCTGCTCATGCGCCGGCCCACGGCCACTGATGTTTGGGATTACCTGACGGATAAGGTGTAAGGTTCGGAGCTCAGGGTTCGGGGTTCACGGTTCATGGTTTAAAGGTGGCGGGTTGCTTCAATCCCCCAGTACTTTTTGCAGCGGCTTGATCATTTCCGCTTTCATTTTTTTATCAACTTCCTTTCTGAACGACGGCAGCCTGGACAACAGCAGCATGAACGCGTTCCGGGCGCGCACCTTATAAGCTTTCTGGGGAAAATCGTAAGCGTTGGATCTCTTGTAGGCCACGTGATCCGCCCTGAAGGGAAAGCGCAGCCATCCCCAGATAACATCCCTGAAGAGCTTTCTTCCTCCGACGCTGAGAAAAGTGGGCGGCCGGATATAGTCCTCGCGGGCAAAGCGAACCAGGCGCTCCCCCAAATCCTGCAGCAGACCGCTGATGTCATGCCCATCACCGTCTTCATCGGTTACGAATCCGGCCGGGTTGGCCTGCTGCACCTCCACGTAAGCCTCCAGGACCTGCCGGAGGTTAGGAATTTGGCCTAAGGGGCCTGAGATGATAAACCCGATCTGTTTTCCAGCCAGCGACGGGGCATGCCCCTTGAAAAAGGACCTGTCGAAAAAGGTTTTCCACCTGGCGCTTAAGTATCGGTCTTTCACCGCCCCCGCCCAGACCAGGATATCCGCGGCCCTAACTTTCTGATCGTAAAAGGCGATATAGTCATCTTGGCCCTCGTAGACGCATCGATTGTCATACCCGCAGCGAATACAGCCCAGACACGACCCCTTGATGTGCAGATCGTGCAGGTTGACGGTTTCCACCTCACCGTTAAAAGAGGCCCTGAATACGTGAATCATCGCCTTCAAATTTTGCTGATGATCCTCGACATCCGTCACGATCAAGATCTTCTTGCCGCCCATGTCGATCCGGTTTTCCACGGGCTTTCCGTGGGGAACATAGCTGAACTTACGCGGCCTCAACGGCAGGTAGGTTGCCGGCGTGTGGGCCCCGGTCTCAATGGACCTGAAAAAGTGCTCGGCAAACAGGCGCAGCCTGGCCTGCTCTCTGGGCTTCAGCAAATCATACATCTCCGCGGAAAATGATCCCCCCCAGCGCATGCCCAGATCGTCACAGACGGCGTTTATATAGTTATGCGCCGTGTGATCGAAGAAATGGATGGAAGTGGTCAGGCAGGCGGTGTACTTTCCGGAAAATACGTCCTGCACTTCCCTTTCCCAGATCAGCTCGATGAAGCGTTTATAGTTGGCCGGCACCAGCAGGTAATAAACCGGGGTAGCCCATAAAACACCGTCTGAGGCCTTGATCTCATCCAGCACGCGCTGAAATGCCCCCGAATCCTTCTCCATCCCGGCCAGGCGTTGAGAGATGTTCAGAACCTTTAATGCATGCGCGGGAAACGTTTTCCGAATGTAGTGAACATACTGCATGGTAACACTTGTCGGCCCCTTGGGGCTTCCATTCAAAACGGCGATCTTCATGACCCCATCCCCTCCGTTATGATCTGCCTCCTGCACTGTGCCATTTTTCCCGGGGAACCCCGAACCGCAAATCGTAAGCCCTAGTCTTAAGCCTTGAATTCCGCCCCCCGAACCCTGAAACCTGAATTCTGAAACCTGAGCCCTTACAACGGCTTCACCGGCACACAAATATCGACAATATGCACCCCCTGGGAATGCTCCTTGGGATTGTTGTGATAGATCTCGAAGCAGGGGCGCCCGTCGGTCTGGTACCCGCTTTGGGGCAGCCACTCACCGTAGACCGTGTTCCAGGCGCCTTCGTAAGCCTCGCTCCCGACCAGGGTTTCCAGGGAGAGGTCGCTATCCAGGTGGGCCTCTATATAATCGATCACCCGGTTGATGCGCAGGAGATATTCCTCCCGCAGTGCTTCCGCTTTTGTATCACCGGTTCGGGACATATTCATCATATGCCTCATGCAATATGGATATGGCGGATAAAATTTTATCGATACAATGTCCAGGGATATTTTTCAACTCCCTCTCTCATCAGCACCATGGACAAAAATAGGCGAAAAT
>CAZWGD010000135.1:0-6682 GCA_964633235.1 uncultured Desulfobacteraceae bacterium
CTTCATTTCCGAGGTGAAATGCTCTAAAACCATGTACGATGATATTGAAAAAAACGGCGGCCGGGCCATCATGTGGAAAACCGGCCACTCATTGATCAAACAGAAGATGAAAGAGGAGAAGGCCGAATTTGCCGGTGAAATGAGCGGCCATATGTTTTTTAGGGACCGCTACCTGGGATACGACGATGCTGTTTATGCCTCCCTGAGACTCCTGGAAATTCTGGCGAACTCCGGGAGGACACTATCCGAGCTGCTGCAGGATATACCGCGAACATTTACCACTCCTGAAATACGGGTCAACTGCCCGGATGATAAGAAATTCGCCTTGGTGGCCAAGGTAACCGAACATCTCCGGAAACGCTATCCGGTGATAGATATCGACGGTGTGCGGGTCTTGTTTGACGATGGCTGGGGGCTCGTACGGGCCTCCAATACCCAGCCCGCCCTGGTACTCAGGTTCGAAGCCATGTCGGAGGAGAGGCTTACGGCCATACGGTCGGTTGTGGAAACCGCCCTGGCCGATATTCAGCGGCGCATGTAAGTCCGGGATGTGAATCGCGTCAACAAACACATTTTTTTTACACTATTCTTTTCCCTGCTTTGTACGGTAACCGGCGTGGGGATCGTGGTTCCGCTTTTACCGGTTTATGCCCACGATCTGGGAGCCGGTGGGATCTATATAGGCCTGATCTTCGGCGCCTTCTCCCTGTCCAGGACCTTTTTCCTGCCTTATTTCGGAAGACTTTCGGATAAAAAGGGGCGCAAACCCTTTATCACCATCGGTCTTCTGCTGTATGCTGTGATTTCATTCGTCTTTATCTTTGCCGATCATGTGGAGTCCCTAATCATCCTGCGATTTTTTCAAGGGGTTGCTTCAGCCATGATCATGCCGGTGGCTCAGGCATATGTGGGGGATATCACTCCCCGTGGAAAAGAAGGCTTCATCATGGGCCTCTTCAACATGTCCATATTCTTCGGGTTGAGCGTCGGACCGCTGCTGGGCGGATTGATCAACGACCATTTCTCCATGTATGCGGCTTTTATTTGCATGGGGGCTCTGGCCATGGTCGGCTATATGATGAGCCTGACCCTGCTGCCTCCCACCCGCGAAGAGCACGGTGCCCGTCGCTCGGATGACCGGTTTTCCTGGGGAAGCCTTTTGCATGACAGCGACGTGTATGGGATGTTTATCTTCAGGTTTGCCCATACCACCTGTATCGGCATCATTTGGGGATTTTTACCGCTATACGCCAGTATACGGTTTTCTCTATCCACCTCGGCCGTTGGTGTGCTGGTTATGTTGGGTGTATTTACCAGTGGCTTGCTGCAGATGCCCATGGGGTTGCTGGCTGATCGCTTGAACCGGAGGGGAATGGTCGGCGCGGGAGGTATAGTTATCGTCGCCGCCCTTTTTCTTCTGTTGTTTGCCGACGGATTCCGGGGGCTGCTGGCGGCCAGTGTCGTTTTCGGTATTGGTGGCGGTATTGCTATTCCGGCCCTTATGGCCCTGGGGGTGACCAAAGGAACCGCCACCGGCGGAATGGGATCCATCATGGCCTTGTTAACCATGGCTCACAGCCTGGGTATGCTCACCGGTTCTCTGCTGGCCGGTCTGATTATGGATTGGTTCCGGCTGGCGTTGGCCTTTCCCCTCGGTGCCGCGGTCATGACGCTCAGCACTGCCGTTTTCCTGTGGTGCACCCGCCGCATGGTGCCGGCGGCACAGGTAAGTCGTGCAGATAAACAGGTACGACTATAGCTCTTCCGGTGTAAAGGCTACCCCTGCATCGATAGTATCGAGGTCGGCAAGCAGCATGATCAGCCTGTCAACCCCCAGGGCATTCCCAGCGGATTCCGGCATATGGGCCAGGGCGGCTAAAAATTTTTCCGGCATAGGGTAAGGCGGCAATCCGTTTTGGTTTCGAATCCGGTTTTGGTCTTCAAATCGCAAACGTTGTTCATGCGGGTCGGTGAGTTCTGAGAAACCATTGCACAGTTCCAGGCCATGTATGTAAAGCTCAAAGCGTTCGGCTATCATTGGATTGCCCGGTTTCAGTCGCGCCAGGGCTCCATGGACCGCCGGGTAGTCATATAGGAATAGCGGCTTATTATGCCCCAGCCCGGGCTCGATATGGGTAACCATAATCTCGTCAAAACGATCCGTTTCCAGCGCCGTCTCCATGGAGACCGGGGAGAAACGCTCAAAAGCCTCCGCCACGCGCAATTTGGGCCAGGGACTGGTGAAGTCGACTGTCGTGCCCCGGTATGTTACCGATCCCCGCGGCACATGGGGATCTCTCCTGTCATCGATGACAAATTGTAAAAGCGTTTCACATTGCCTCATCATGTCGAGGTAACTATCCCCGGCGGTGTACCATTCGAGCATGGTCAGTTCAGGCAGGTGCTTTCCCCCCCGTTCATGTTGCCGAAAACATTTACATATTTGAAAGATGCGCGCATAGCCGGCGGCCAGCAGTCTCTTCATACATAATTCCGGAGAGGTTTGCAGAAACCACCTTCCCGACGGTTGGGCGTCCACATAGGCTTCCGGGGCCTGGGCCCGAATCCGGCAGGGGGTATCGACTTCGAGATAGCCGTGAGCGGTAAAAAAGGCACGGAGGCTCGCCATGACGCCGGCGCGCAGTTGAAGGTTGCGCTTTATGGCCAGTTGTCGATGGCTCATTTTCAGCTCCGGGTTCGGCCTGGACGGTCAACCATAATCAGGGTGGAAAGGTCATGCGGTAAAAAAAGGGGGTGAGATTGCATCCCACCCCCTTTTTAATAAAATACAGATGCCAGCGGTCACCTCATGTGCTTAGGCCGCTCCGCTAGTCAGCCTTGTATTTAAATGAGAGATTCACTCTGGCCCGGAAGGAAGCCACCTTGCCGTCTTCGACGGTCATGTCCAACTTGGCGATTTCCGCAACCCTCAGGTCTTTCAGACTTTGACCTGCTGTTTCTACTGCGGTCTTGGCGGCATCTTCCCAGGAAGACGTGCTGGTCCCAACCAATTGCACAACTTTATAGACACTATCAGCCATCTTTTCCTCCTTTTTTTTTATTAAAAGACCATCGTGATGATACCGTTTTCTCCTGCTCCGATGGGGGCGGCACCGGACACGGTATCGAACCTCACACCATCCCTACCTTGACAGGTTATTCAAACACAATGAATATGTCAATAAAAACAACATGAAAATGAACCCGACCCGATTTCCGATAGCTGCAGCGTTCGGTGCCTTTATGCTTTCAAGGCATTATCAGTTCTTGACATTGGAGGCTGATTGCCTTAACAAACGTACCCCGGCCAAGACGAAACCAGGGAAATGTCGGGGTTCTATCCATCCCCACCGGCTGGACGGATCCCGCCGCCATGCAAACCATGCAAATGAATCATCAGGGTGATGAGTAAGCAAAACAAGATCGAAAAAATCCGTAATATCGGGATTATTGCCCATATCGACGCCGGCAAGACCACGGTTACCGAGCGGATTCTGTACTACACCGGCCGGTCTCATAAGATCGGCGAGGTCCACGATGGAGAAGCGGCCATGGATTGGATGCCGGACGAACAGGAACGGGGCATTACCATCACATCGGCCGTCACCACATGTCACTGGAATGACCATACCGTACAGATTATCGACACCCCCGGGCATGTCGACTTCACCATGGAAGTGGAGCGTTCCCTGCGGGTGCTGTACGGCGCCATCGGCGTTTTCTGCGCCGTGGGCGGGGTGGAGCCCCAATCGGAGACGGTCTGGCACCAGGCGGATAAATACAAGGTTCCCAAAATCGCCTTTGTGAATAAACTGGATCGGATCGGGGCCGATTTCCATGGAACCGTTGACCAGATGCGGGAACGATTGAATGCCAATCCACTGGTACTGCAGCTGCCCGTGGGTAGCGAGGACAACTTCGCCGGGGTGATCGATCTTATCCATGTGAAACAGATGGCCTGGCATGACAATACGCTGGGCGCGGAATTCGACGTTCTAGATATTGAACCGGCCTATCAGGAAGCCGCCGCGAAACACCGGGAGAAACTGGTTGAAGCCCTGGCTGAAATCGATGATGATATCATGGAAGCCTACTTGAGCGATTCCAAAATCGACCCCCACGACATGTTGAAGGCCGTCCGCAAGGCCACCATTGAGCTGAAAGTCGTTCCCGTACTCTGCGGCGCCGCCCTCAAAAACAAGGGGATACAACCGCTTCTGGATGCCATTGTCCGCTTTCTGCCAAGTCCATTGGATGTGCCGCCCATCCAGGGTATTAATCCTGAATCCGGCCAAATGATCGAATGTGCGGCCGAAGATGCGGCACCCCTGGCGGCCTTGATATTCAAGGTTTCCATGGTAGAGGGCCGTAAGCTATCTTCTGTGCGCATATACAGCGGTACCATGACGGTGGGCGATGAAGTCTATAATTCATCTCGAAATGGGAAAGAGAAGCTGTCCCGCATTCTCACCATGCATGCCAATAAAAGGGAGCGCATCAAAACCGCCGGTGCCGGCGGCCTGATCGGTATTATCGGCTTAAAGAACGCCACCACGGGAGAGACCCTTTGTTCAAAAGATCACCCTGTACTCCTCGAAAAGATCGAGTTTTATGAACCGGTGATTTCGGTGGCCGTCGAACCCAAGACCAATGCAGACCAGGAAAAGCTCAACAAGGTCCTGGAGAAATTTGTCGCCGAGGATCCCACCCTGCGGGTCGGGAAGGATGAAGATACCGGCCAAACTATCTTATCCGGCATGGGAGAACTGCACCTGGAAATCATTACCAGCCGCATGCTGCGCGAATTCAACACCCAGGTGAATGTGGGTAAGCCCCAGGTAGTTTACCGGGAAACCATAGCGGTTGCGGGAGAAGCCGGTGCCGTATTCGATAACGAGGTGGCCGGTCAGCGCCACTTCGGGGAGGTGCGGCTTAAAATAACCCCGCTTCCCAGGGGGTCGGAGAACCGGTTTAATACGAATATGCCTGATGAAACCATTCCGGCCATGTTCATTCCGGCGATAGAAAAGGGGGTCATTGAGTCGTTGGAAAGCGGCACTTTGATGGGATACCCGGTCGTGGATGTTTCGGTGACGCTCACCGGAGGGTCGTACAGGGAATCCCTAGGAACCGAACTGGCCTATAAGGTGGCTGCTTCCATGGCCGTCAAGTCGGTCCTGGCGGGGGGTAAGCCCTTTCTTCTGGAACCGATCATGCAGGCGGAGGTTTTTGTGCCTGAAACCTTCATGGGCGAGGTCATCGGGGACCTGAATGCCCGGGGTGGCAAGATTGAGTCACTGGAACACCGCGTGGGTGTCCAGGTGATCAGGGCCACCGTTCCGCTGGCGAAAATGTTCGGTTACTCCACGATCCTGCGATCCGCCACCCAGGGGCGGGGCACCTTTACCATGCAGTTTTCCCATTTTGATACGTGTTGACCGCTCATAACCGCAGGACGGACACTTAGGGCCTTACTTTTTTTTGAGGGCTTTTTCTCTCTCTTCCTTTTTCACCTCTTTGTACAGGGCCTTGATTTCATCCAGTTTTCGGTTTACCGTTTCCGCCTTTTGGGGGTCTTTTATCAGGGCCAAGGCCTGTTTTAGCTGAAAAATGGCGGCTCTATATTTCTCTTTTTGGGCATAGGCTATGCCCAAATAGTAATGGGCTTCTGCCTGGTTTCCCAACTGTCCGTATGCCTTTGCCAGGAAAAAATTGGCCCCCTCGTAAACGGGGTATTTTTCAACCAGCACCTTGAAACGATGCCGGGCTGATTCTAGATTCCCCAATTCCAGATGGGTGCGACCCAGGAAGAAAAGCCCGTCCGGCTGGTCCGGTGCCAGTCCAAGGGCGCCTTCCAGGGTGCTCAGGGCCTGATTGTAATCGCCGTCCAGGAATTGGACGCGGCCCGTATCGATCAGCATTTCAGTATCAAAGGCCTTTCTCTCCAGTCCTTTTCGCAAGTGGGTCAATCCCTCCCGGCGATGACCGGTGCGGGCGCAAATCAGCCCATACCCATAGTGGGACAAAGGGTCTTGGGGATGCCTTTCGAGTCGATTTTTCAATCCAATCCGGGCGGTTTCCTTATCTCCGTAAAGGGCGATAAGACGGATGCGGGCCTTGTCAAAGTCGTATTCATCCACTAAAGACAGACCGTCGACGGTTTCCCGGTTGGTTTCCAGCCAAGTGGAAAGATAAGTAATACGCTCCTCAACCGCCGGATGGGTCATCAGATAGGTGGGAATTTGATCCGGGCCGAACCAGCGCTGGGCCTTGATTTTTTTCAGAATTGCCAACAACCCCTGCACGCTGTATCCCGCATCCGTTAGATATGAGAGCCCTACTTGATCAGCCTGCTCTTCATCCTCCCTGCTGTAGGCCAGCGACAGGGACTGGCCGGCCGCCAGGGATCCGACCGCGGCGGCTTCAGCCAGAGAGCCTCCACCGGCAGTACCTAACGCAATGGCGGCAACCAGTCCAGCCAGGGAGGCCACCCCGATTTTTTTTGAGCGTTCGATCCTGTCGGAGATGTGGCGGCTGGTCACATGGGCGATTTCGTGGCTGAGAATTCCCGCCAGTTCGCTTTCGCTTTCCATGGCTTCGATCAACCCGCTGTGGATGAATATTAGTCCCCCCGGACCGGCAAAAGCATTGTAGGAATCGTCCTGTATGACATAGAAACGAT
>CAZWGD010000136.1:0-2564 GCA_964633235.1 uncultured Desulfobacteraceae bacterium
CATTTGCATGCCAGAAAATAAACCAGCTTCTCAGGGGTTGTCCGACATCGATGGCCAGGATCAAAAGCGCCGAACTGTAGCATATGAACCCGATCAGGACCGCATAGTTGATGATATTTTTCAGCTCGTCCTTACCAATGATATACCGCAGCAATCCCGTGAAAAAAGCACCGCCTCCAAGAGCGATAACCGCCAGATCCGCCCAAATCCACAGAGCGAATCCATAGTAGTCGTTCATGTTGGTCTGGTTCAAGCCTTTGATCCAGATCAGGAGCAAGGCAAAGGCCCCCCACAACAGCACAGCTCCCGTGATGGCAATGGCAATAATAAACTTCCCCATCGAACAGCGCTGAACGCCCTTGGGTATTAATGCAGAATCCATAAGATCATTACTCCTCGGCATATTCTTCGGTGGTATATTTAGACTTAATTTTTAATGCCCCCCGGTTTCCCCATCCGATAGTTCGTTTTTACAGGCCTTGTGTACCCACTTGCGGCTCGAAAGATAGTAGATCTTGGGATTGGTGCCAAGATTTTCCAGCAGGCGGAAGGCCTTGGGGTTTCTGGAATGTCCTCCATGGGTGGAATCCGGTTTCACGATTCGATGTACGGCATGTTCCGAATTGTTCAAATCCCCAAAAGTAATCGCCCCCGCGGGTCAGGCCTGGGTACAGGCGGTTTGGTATTCTTCTTCTTCCAAATCCCGACGTTCCTCGACATAGGCTCTTTCCATGGCCGACTGGTAGCGGTGAAAACAAAAGCTGCATTTTTCCACTACACCCCTCATGCGCGGGGAGACATCCGGATTCAGATACTTTTCCATCTGGGCGGGCCACACCGGGTCCCACCAGTTGAAGTATCTTGCGTGATACGGACAGGCAGCCATGCAGTACCGGCATCCAAAGCAGCGGGTATAGATCTGGCTGACGATTCCCGTTTCAGCGTCATAGTCGGTGGCGGTGGCCGGACAGACTGACACGCAGGGTGAGTGGCCGCCATGCCCTTCACAGTGCTGGCAGGGCCTGGGCAGATAGCATACATCGGCTTCCGGAAAAGGTTTGCCGTTGGTCAGCTTATAAATCCGGAGCCAGGTAATGCTCAGAAGCTTGTTGGATTCATCTTCTTTAAACGGCACGTTGTTCTCTGCCATGCATGCCACCATGCAGGAACCACACCCCGTGCACTTATCCAGATCGATCGCCATTCCGTACTTCCTGGCACTATGATGATGCGCTGCTTTCATTGGAACCTCATCAATGGGTTAGGCTTTTTCCAAGCGGGCCCGGATTCCCCAGGCCGCATTTAAGCCGGATGCGGGATCTTCAACCGGCCCGATAAAGGCATTGAAATTTACCCCTTTATCATCCACATAGGCATCGTTACCTTTGTGGCCCAGTCCGGTGGGCATGGCCACGATATTCGGTTTGATACCGGCGGACAGGTGGATCTTCACCACAGCCGTGTTCAGCGGTGTAGTCAGTTTGGCCGCCTTCCCCTCGGATAGCTTTAGAGCAGCGGCCGTATCCGGGTTGATTTCGACAAACACATGCCTGTCCTTCAGGACGGTGTCGGGAACCGCTTTGAGCATAAAGGGAGGATCTGCAATTTCCCGATTCGACAATCTCATAGAATCATAAGGTATCAGGATCAGGGGATAGGATGACGCTTCGCCTTCAGGGGGGGTGGGTGCGTAGTCTGGAAGTCCGGCCATGCGAGCGTTTGTAAATTCGAAGCGTCCGGAATCCGTTTCGAACTCCTGAGCCGGTTCAAACTGCTCATCAACCCAATAGCCCGTTTCATCCAGGGTTTCCCAGGTTGTGTCCAGGGTTTCCTCGATACACTCGGCATAGTTATCCCAGGCGAAGGCATCGCCGACGGCCCCGCCCAGGGTTTGGGCCATGTGAATGATCACGTCACCCATATGCCGGGTGTTGTATTGGGGCGGCACCACCGGTTTGGCCAGACCGATAAAGGGCCGTGTAAATCCCAGTGGGGTGGGCACATCCTCATAGCGTTCTAAGTGGGCGTGGATGGGCAGGATCAAATCGGCATTCTCGGCGGTCTCATGCAGATAGGGTGTAAAACTGACCACGAAAGGGATTTTCTCAAATGCCGCTGCCGTCCCGGCGGTATTGGGCATAGTGTACATGGGGTTGGCTTCGGAGATCAGCAGGGCCTCCAGGGGATAGCCCGCCTCAGAGGTGACGGCCTTGGGCAACCGGTCCAGCAGGTATTTGGCCGACGGCTTCCCGCTGTCGGTTCCGTCGAGTCGTTCCGCTTGCATACCGTTTGCGGCCGTTTGGTCCATTTCGACCTCGGGCCAGTCAATATATTCCGGAAGGGGAACCGCCCAGATGCCTCCAGGCCGGTTCAGGGCACCCACCAGGGCGTTCAGGGCATGCACGGCCGCAAATTCCTTCAGGCTGCCCGGTGTGGTTCCCCGGCCGCGTCCACAGAGGGCGACGGGCCTTTTGGCGCCGGCAAAGGCCCTGGCCAAAGCAATGATGGTGGCCTTCTTCACCCCGGTGATTTCAGCCACCGTGTCAGGGGGGTAATTTTGCAGT
>CAZWGD010000136.1:2574-6636 GCA_964633235.1 uncultured Desulfobacteraceae bacterium
ATGATGTGGGCGAGCCCCAGCGCCAAAGCCCCTTCGGTGCCGGGGATTATCGGAATCCACTGATCCGCTTTGGCGGCGGTATTTGAAAGCCGGGGTTCGACTTGAACGAGGCGGGCCTTATTTTCACGCCACTTGCTGTTGGCCCTGAACATGAATACCGGGGAACCCCATCCGTCGATGATGCCGCTTCCGAAACTTAAAATCAAATCGGCGTTCTCGGCGTCCACCCCCAGACTGTTTTCGCCGCCGTTCATCATTTGCATGGTCAGATCATAGGTGTCTGTAATGGAAGGCGGGCGGGTGAAGTTGGGAGAGCCGAAAGCGGCAAGGAAGCGTTTGATCAAAGCCGGGACCGTCCCCCGGTCAGAGTCCGAAATCCAGGCTAGAGACTGTGGTTTTCCCTGGGCCCTTAGCGCCCCCAGCCTTTCCATCACTTCAGCCATAGCCGCTTCCCAGCCGATTTTTTTCCACCGGCCCCCCCCCCGCTTACCCACTCGCTTTAGCGGGGTTTTGACCCGGCGCGGACCGTATAGCAGCTGAAGGCCGGAGAGACCCAAAGCACATACACCACCGTCATTGATGGGATGCCCCGCCGTACCTTCAATTTTAACGGCGCGGTTATCGATCTTGCGGACGGTAATCCCGCACCCGCCGGGGCAAAGGGTGCATGTGGAATTGACGTAAGTGGCTTCACCCGTCCTGGGAACGGGGGTCCACGGCCACATCTGGGTCCAAATGGACAGGTCATCCGTAATTTTCCAGGGCAGTGGTGATAGTGCCGTCCCGGCGGCACCGCCGATTCCCAGTGCTAGAAAACTTCTTCTGTCTATCTTCATGTAATTGTCCCCGAAACCTTTTTCGACGGTAAGATAAGGGTTGCGCGGTGGTTTGAGTGGTTATTTATGGCACACAAAGCAACCTCCCTTTTCTGTTTGGACACTCGATTGCCTCACGTTTTCCTCTATATGACATTCGGCGCAATCGTCCATTTTCATCCGGTCCCAAGTGTTTTTCTTAATTCCGGCGATGTTTTTTCCCCAAATATCACGGCTATAGCCGGTAATTCGATTTTCCTGGTAGACCCTGGAGTGCTCGGATTCACCGATATGCCCATGGCACGTTTCACAGTCCATTTCGGCCGCCTTGACATGGGCCGCATGGGAAAAAAACACGCAGTCCGGCTGTTCAGAGTACACCAGCCACGGCACCTCCCGGCCCTTTTCCACATATTCAGCCACAAACTTGGCCTCTTCTTCTGACTCTCCCAAGGCCTCCTCATGGCATTCCATGCAGGATTCGAGCTTGGGAATGCCGGAAAAGGTGCCGTCTTCCCGGAAATAGTGGCAGCTCTCACAGCCGTCTTCCACCTCCACCACATGCATGGCGTGGTTAAAGTCAATCGGTTGTTTTTTTTCAGAGTACAGCAGCTTGGGATAGATGACCCAGCCGACGATCATACTGGCTGCGAGACCGATGATAAAGAACAGAATCATCATGCCGCCGGCGTCTTTTTTGGGACCGCCGTAATCCGGGTCCCCCCCATGGTCTTCTTCAATAACCGCCTGTGCGCTATCATCTAAAGTGCTCATGGAAACTCCGTCGCTCTAAGAGGTCGTAACCTGCTGAATAACCGGGCGCTCCCGGCGGATGGCGCACCGATGGGTTTTGGTTTACCGGCACCACCTTCGCCATGGTTGCGGATGAACACGGTTATTCTCCTACTGGTAGTAATATGGGAATGTAAATGGGGGATTTTTTATCGGCCGGGCCATTATTTGTCAAGAGAAATCCTGTTCACCGACGGTGTCCGGCCTGGTAACCGCATTTAAAATTCGATCCGAAATAACCCTCTGCCAGCCGGGTTTTAGGCTGCGTCTTCGGATGCGGCGGCTCCAATTTGGCATTCTTTTGGAAAATATGTTATACAGGCTGTGGGTTCCCAATCTTATGGAGGTATTGAATGCGAATATCCTTGCTGTACAGATTCATGGCTTCCTCCCTCGAAGCTCTCCAAAAACATGCCGATATCGTCAAAGAATCCACCGTGCCCTTTCAACAGGCCATGGAATGTCATTTCGCGGATGCATGCAAGGATCTGAATACATTTAGAAAGGAGATCAAACAGTTAAAATCGGCGGCAGATAACCTCAAACGGGAAGCTCGGGACAACTTGCCTTTGGATGCGTTGATGCCGGTGGATAAATTCCAGCTATACCGCTATTTACGGGAGCAGAATTATGTGCTGGACGCCATGGAGGACGTTCTGGACTGGATATCCTATTACAGCAACACAGCCATCCCCGGGTCACTGGAGAAGAATATCTTTATCCTGGTGGACTCGATCATCGATCCGGCGGAAGAGTTGAGCAGGTTGGTGGCTGAAGCCCGTGGTTATTTGAAAAGGCCGAGCGAGAAACGTCGCCAAAAAATCAATGCCATCATTCGTACTATCCGCCACCAGGAACATGAGGCAGATAGCATTGAAGATATGCTTAAACGTGAGGTGTTCGCCCTGGCATCCGACCCGGTATCGGTGTTTCATCTGGTCCAGCTGGCGGAAACCATCGGCGGTATCGCCGACCACGCGGAAAACGCCGCCGAAATGATGCGGGCCATGCTCTCAAAATAACCCGCCGCTTTCTGGTTCTAGCTGACGCCCTCCCTGAAAAAGGCCCACCAGATAAAAAACCCCAGAGCGGCTACCGCGATAAGGCATATAAAATTATTTTTCCAGCCAATGGCCTTTTTAGCAATGCCCTGTGAATCAACGCTGGAAACTTTCTGACCGCAGGAGTGGCACACCCTGGTATCCAGTGAAAGGTAGGTCATACAGGAGGGGCATTTCTTGGAAACATAGTGCTTGATCCTGTATTTCCGATCGGAGCGTGGCATTAGTTTAAAAACCCCTCCATGACCCACTCCCGGGCGTTGGCCTTCAACTGGGTCAGATAAGTCTCGAAAGCCTTGCTGCGTTTCATCTGGAGCAGTCGTTTTTCAATGTCCTTTTTCTGGGCATCGAACCCGTCGTCCGCCGGTTTTTTGCGCTCCATCAGCCTGATGATATGGTATCCCATGGCCCCTTTCACGGCCGGTTCACCAATGGGATTTTGCGGTGTTAATTTGAATGCCGCCTGGGCGACCTCAGGTTCATTTCCAATTTCGGGAATTGGATCGTCGCGCTTGAAATGTCCCGTCGTCTTGGGGGTCAGCTCAAGAGGTTTGCCCACATCTGCCATAGAGGCCCCCTCGACCATTTCAGCCGTGAGCGCCGCGGCGGTTTCGCCGGCTTTGAGGTCCTTTTTCTCTTCAATCAAATCGTCGCGCACCTCTACCTCCACATCCTTCAGATCCGGTATCATCTCTGGCTTTTTATCCGTCACCTGGAGGATATAATACCCATCCGACAATTCCTGTACCTCGCTGATTTCCTTATCCGCCAAATTGAAGGCCGCCGCAATGAACTTCCGGTGATCACGCACTTCTTTCAGCTGATCCGTTCTGGCGACATAATCTGTTTCCCGAAAAGCCAATTCACGGGACTGGGCGACTTTCAACAGGTCCTCGCCGTCGAAGCTCTCCTCGTAAACGGTATCTGCGGCGTCATAGGCCAGCGTTCTAGCCCGGTCTTCGGTCAATTTTTTGCGGATCTCGGGTGTAGCTTCAGCCAAAGAACGTGTGGAGGCCTCGTTGATTTTTTCCACCTTAATGAGGTGCCATCCGAACCTGGTGCGCACCGGTTGGCTGATTTCTCCCGATTTCATGGAAAAGGCCTTCTCGGAAAACGGGGCTACCATATCTTCCTTTCTAAAGGCGCCCAGCTTACCTCCCTGGTCCTTTGAAGGCCCTTCCGAGTATTCTTTGGCAAGCTCCCCGAAATCATGCCCGTCGGTGGCCATTTTATGAATATCCAGGGCCTTTTGTTTAGCGGCGGCCGCAGTTTCCTCACCGGCATCCTGGTCCACGCGTATCAGGATATGCCTGGCCTCAACGGTTTTGGCCGTCTCAAAAGACTCGGGGTTGGCCTCATAATAATCCTTTATCTCCGTATCGGTTACGCTGACC
>CAZWGD010000137.1:0-6612 GCA_964633235.1 uncultured Desulfobacteraceae bacterium
CCACGGCCTGGGCGCAGATATGCAGGCGTGTGCGATTGAAAAACTCCATCAGTTCATAAAACCCCCGACCCTCTTTTCCCAGCAGGTTCGACCGGGGCACCCGCACGTCCTTGAAGGATACTTCCGCAGTATCCGAGGCGCGGATACCCAGCTTGCCCTTGATCTTGGTGGCCAGGAATCCGGGGGTTCCGGTGGGAATAATGATAAAACTGTGCCGCTGGTGCCGCGAGTCGTTGTCCGGATCGGTCCGGCAGAATACCAGCAGAATATCGGCAACGGTGCCGTTGGTGATAAACATCTTGGAACCGTTGATCACCCAATCCTCCCCCTCTTTATGGGCGCTGGTCACCGCTCCGCTGACATCACATCCCGCATCCGGTTCGGTAATGGCGGTGCCGATGATGGCATCGCCAGCAGCCAGCTTGGGCAGCCATTCCGTTTTCTGCGCCTGGGTTCCGAACAGCTGTATCAGTTCCGCGCCAAAGGTGGCCGATAGAACCTGACAGGCTATACCGGGGTCCACCGCCCAGAACTCCTCGTTGATCAGGCAGTGTTCAAAAAAACCGTATCCGGCCCCGCCGTATTGCAGATCGCAGGCTTTCTTCAGGATTTTAAAATCAAAGCTCTCTTCCCGGTCAAACTCCATGGCCTTTTCTGCAAATTCACCCAGGGCGAATTTACGGGCCGCTTTGGCAATGTCCCGTTGCTCTTTGTTCAATGTGAAGTCCATTAACGCTCCTTTTCTATTGCTCCGCCATCCGCTTCTCCTCGTCCCGGATCTCCCGCCTGAGGAGTTTTCCCACCTTGGATTTGGGGAGCATGTCTCTAAACTCGATATACTGCGGCACTTTATAGGCAACCAAGGCACCCCGGCACCATTTAATCAGCTCGTAGCCGGTGATGCCCCTGATATCTTCTTTCAGAACTACGTAGGCTTTGATCCGTTCACCGACCCTGTCGTCGGGGATACCGATTACGCAGGCGGCGATCACCGCCGGATGCTCCTGAAGGACGGCCTCGATCTCGGAGGCGGACACACGATATCCCTTATGCTTGATGGTATCCACCGTACGATCAACAAAATAAAGATGCCCGTCTTCATCCATGGACATCACATCGGCTGTCCGGTACCAGGTCCGGCCCGCCATCTCGACAAACGACGCGGCGGTCTCCTCGGGCTGGTTTAAATAAGCGGTCACCATGGGGTCGGAAGATACGATCAACTCACCCGGCCGGCCGGAACCTACCGGTTTGAGAGTGGCCGGATCCACAATTTTCACCTGCTTGCTGGGCAGGATCCGCCCGACGCTTTTTTCCGGATTCAGGGCATCCGTGGGGCACATGGAAACGCCGCCGCAGGTCTCAGTGGCCCCGTATCCCTGGAAGATGGTTTTGCCGAACTTTTCTTTCCATCGCCGGCCCACCTCCACCGGCAACACGTCGCCGGCACTGAACCAGTAGTCAACCGAGCCGAGATCGTAGTGGTCCAGGCGGTCATGCTCCAGGATCATTCGATACATCGTGGGCACGCCGATCATGGTTCGGGCTTTAAAGCGCTGTATGGCATCAAAGGTGGCGTCCAGGTTGACCCTCGGCTGCAGCATCAGGGTGCCGCCTGACAGCAACGCGGCCAAACTGGTGGTCTGTCCCAAAATATGAAACAGGGGAGCATTGCCCATGATCACATTGTCTTTCATAGGAAACAGGGGCTCGCTCATGCGGATCTGCTCTTCGGCGGAAGTGATGAACAGATCATGGGAAAGGGGGACACCTTTGGGATGCTTGGTGGTGCCTCCTGTATAAAGTATCTCAGCCGTATCCGGTCCGCCGGTTGACGGCGCCGGAAATGACCGGGGGGACCCCCCATGCTCGGCCAGTAGTTTGCCCATGGGGTGAATATTATCATCCAGGGCGGTTTTTCCTCTGGGGACCACGTCGAATAGATAACCGAAAAACCGTTTCCACCAGGGCAGTAATTCCGCCATCTTGGTGATAACAATCAGCTTAAGGTCGGTCTCCGGCAGGACCGTTTTTACATATCCGAAGTTGGTGTCTGCGCATACGATCGCCTCCGCACCGCTGTCATTGGCGATATAAGCCAGATCTCTGGGGGTGTAGATCGGGGTGATGGGTATGCACACCCCCCCGGCCCTCAGAATGCCGAGCCAGGCCGCCACCCACTGGATGCTGTTGGGCGCATAGATAATCACCCGCTGTCCCGGCTCTACCCCGCAGGCTAGCAGTCCGGCGGCAACGCTTTCCGCCAGCCGTTTCACCCTGCGGTAAGAATAGCGCGTTCCCAGGTAAATAACCGCCGTATGGGTACCACGCTTCTCGGCGGTGGATTCGAAAATTGTATATATGTTGCCTCGTGCACCCATCTGTCATACACCGAAGTAGGCGGCTTTTATCTCCGGGTTGTCCATCAATTCCTTCCCCGTACCCGAGAGGGTCAGCATGCCGTTTTCAACCACATAGGCGCGGTCGACCACCGGCAGTACTGGCCGGGCGAACTGTTCGCACAATAACACCGTGATGCCCGATTCCTTGTTCAAGGTGATCACGGCTTCCATCACCGCTTTCTGCATCATGGGGCTGAGACCTAACAGGGGCTCATCAAGCAGCAACAGCTTGGGCCGGGTTACCAGCGCCATTCCAATGGCTAGCATCTGCTGTTCGCCGCCGCTCAAGAAACCGGCCTTGCGACGCGTCAGTGTTTCCAGCTGCGGGAAAAGCTGAAAAATAAAGGCGATGGTTTCATCGATATGCGACTTGCTTTGCATATGGCCGGCAATCCGGAAGTTTTCCAGCACACTGCTCTCCGGAAACACCGGATGCCGCTCCCTGGAGAGCACCAAGCCTTTTCGGACACGCTGGTTGGGGGGCGTTTCCGTGATCTCTTCACCGTCGTAGAAGATGCGGCCGTAAATATTGATACGCTCCCCGCCTTTGCGCTTCTCCTTGATGCGCATATCGATGATCAGTCCCGAAACCGTGTTCATGAAGGTGGTCTTGCCCGCACTGTTGGAGCCGATGAGAGCGACGATTTCACCTTCTTCCACCTCCAGGCTCAGGCCGTTTAAGGCCAGGGCGTTTTCAAAAAAGACCATCAGGTTCTCGACCCTAAGCATCCGACTCCATCCCCAAATAGGCACTTTTTACGGCTTCATTCTCCATCACCGCTTCAGCGGCACCGTCGGCGATTTTTTCACCGTAGTTCATGACAATCACCCGGTCGGCGATACGAAACAGCTCCCTGAGCCGATGTTCGATCATGATGATGGTCTTGCCCTCCTGCCGGAGTTTTTCGATAATGGGAACGATACCGGCCACTTCGGCAAGGCTCAACCCGGAGAAAAGCTCATCCAGAATGATCAGCTCAGGCTGGAGGGCCATAGCCTTGGCCAATTCCAGGCGCTTCAAATATCCCTGGGGAAGGGCGCCGGCCGCCTTGTAGGCAACCTGCGCATCCCGTTCAAATCCCACCTCTTCCAGCAGATCCAGGGCCACGGCATCGCGGTCTCCGTAGCGGGCACCGGCAAGCTGTTTCATGCGTGGCGAAAACAGGGGAATGATCATATTTTTAAACGCCGGCAGCTGATAAAACGGCTTGACCATCTGAAAGGTCCTGGCAATCCCCAGCCTGACCACCTTATAGGGCGGTAGATGGCTGATCACCTTTCCCTTGAAAAGCACTTTTCCGGATGAAGGTTTGATAAAGCGTGTGATCAGGTTTACCAGGGTGGTTTTGCCCGATCCGTTGGGCCCGATCACCCCCATCAGCTCGCCCTCATTGAGATGGAAGTTCACCTTCTCAAGGGCCTTGACGCCGCCGAAGGACTTGCTCAGGTCCACAACCTGCAAAATCGGCGCGGCGCTCATTTTTCCACCTCAACCCAGCGTTCGAACTGATGGTATTTGCGCTGGATAAAATGAAAAATGCCCTCGGGTACGGCCACCGTGAAAATGACCAAAAACAATCCATAAAAGACGATTCTCAATCCACCCAGCCCTCTCAAGGCTTCAGAAAGGGGCACCAGGATAAAGGCCCCCAGCATGGGGCCCGCCAAGGTGCCGATCCCGCCCACCACGGCGGACGCAATGGGGAGGATCGAATAATCCAGGGCAAACACCGGCATGCCCACAAACATATAAACGTGGGTCAAAAAGGCGCCGGCAAAAGCGCCGATGGATCCGGCCATAAAAAGGGCCTGGGTCTTGAACCAGTAGATATTGATGCCCGCATTGATCACCGAGCGGTCGTTGTCGCGGATACCCTTGAGCACCAGACCGTAGTCGGAATTCATCACCCGCCGGAATCCAAACAGCACACACAGCAGTACGCCTAGAACGAGGTAGCTCTCCACCCACCCGGATGAAAGCGAATCAAGCCCGCTAATCCCCTCGGTACCGCCGAAAATACGGGTGGCTTCGACGATCCTTACCAGCATCAGGGGAAGGATCAAGGTCACCATGGAAAAATAGATGCCCCTCAATCGCAGAACCGGAAGCAGCACAAGGGCGCATAGCATCCCGCCGGTCACAGCGGCCACCGGGATGGTCACCCATGGGGGCCAACCCCAATACCAGTTCATGATACCGGCCAGGTATGCGCCGACACCGAAAAACAGTGACTGTCCCAGGGAGATCATACCGCTCTGTTCAAGGATGTCCCAGCTCATGGCCAGCAGGGCGATTACGGAGACGTTGAGCAACACTTTTTGCCAATACGCCGGCAGCACCTGTGTTAGAACAAGCAGTCCGATCACCGGGAAAAGCCTGGGAAAGGCCAGGTAGAGCATCTCGCGCCAGGAGCACAGGGCGAACACGTCTTGAGATCTGACCTTGATGCCCCTGTCGATGCGCTCCTTTCTCCTGTCCACGTTCTAGATCCTTTCTTCCAGCTCTTTCTGTTGACCGAAAAGACCGGACGGCTTAATCACCAGCACACCCAAAATGGCTATCAGGGGGACCAGCATTACCCAGTGGCTCTGAAGGTAGTAATCGGTAAATGTCTGCGCATAGCCGATGATGAAGGCGGCCACCACCACACCAACCGTATGGCCCAGGCCGCCGATAATGCAGACCGCCAAAGCGTTGATCAGTACATGGTAGCCCTCCTCGATATTGATGGTACCCAGGGGGATGATGAAGTTGGCGGCAATTGCAGCGTAGGCGCCCCCGAAGGCCACGCTGAGCATGGCCACGCGATCGGCGTTGATACCCAGGCTCAAAGCGGTGCGCTCATCCTGGGCGATTCCCCTGAAGCGCAGGCCGGTACGGGTGTGATGGGTAAAGTACCACAGGAAAGCCGACAGAAATACACCGGCGCCGATGATCAAAACACGTTGCATGTCCAGGGTGACCGTACCGATGTCGATGCTGCGGTCGACAAATACGGGCAGCGAGTATTCGAAGCCGATAAACCCCAAGTATTTGAACAACTCCAGAATGGCCAGTCCGATACCAAAGGTGGCGATCACCTCGGAAAGCACCAAACCCCTAATGCGCAGCAGGACGAAGCGGTACATCAGGGCACAGGCGACAGCGGTGGCCGTGGTGGCCAAGACTACTGAGAACAGATAGGGAATCCCCAGGGAGTTGAAACACAACCAGCTCAAAATGGCGGCCAGGATATAAAAGGCACCGTAGGCGAAATTGGCCACACCGCTGATGCCGAAGGTTAAATTAAACCCCAGCGCCACCAACGCCAGAATCACGCTGTTGACAAAACCGTAGATGAGGGTACTGGAAAGCAAATTTTATTTCTTCACCCACGAAGGCAGAACAATCCCCTTCTCCGCCAGAGCCTGAGGATAAACAATATTTCTTTCACCTCCCTGCGACCATTGAAAAAAGCAGGCCGCGGCTGTTTCGGCGGGATCGGTGCCGTAAATCACCTGGTGCCCCTCGTCAAAACGGATGCGTCCCATGACACCCTTGCGGTCGGTTTTTTCGATCTCCGCTACAATGGCATCCGCGTCCAGGCTATCGGCCCGCTCTATGGCCTCTTTCAGGATATAAACGGCCTCATAAGAGGGTGCCGGTCCATGGCCGGACTGTATGCCCTTGCCGTAGGTTTTTTTATATTTGTCATAAAAAGCCTTTGCCGGCGGGTATTTGGTGGAAGGAATGTTGCCCAGTTCGAATACGGCATTCATCAATCCGCCGATCTTTCCGTCGAAGGTCTTCCAGGCCACTTCACCGGCCATCGGGGAAATAAACCCGGCGATCAGGCCCGGCACCTTGATGCTTTTCCACTGTTTGACCAGAACGCCGCTTTCAGGCATGTCAAAGCAGGTGAACAGGACGCCGGCCTTTTTGGCCTTGGCCTTCATCAGGGCCGAAGAAAAATCGGCATGCCCGGTGGGATACTGGTCGTGTCCCACCACCTGGAAACCCAGCTTGGGAAATACCTTCTTTTCCATGGCACCGGCGGTTCCCCTGGCCCAGGCCACATCCTGGTTCATAATATACACCTTGTCGAAACCGAACTCGTTTTTCAAGGTCGCCATGGTCCCGCCCAGCAGCTTAGCCCAGTAGATGACATTCAAAGACACCCTGAATACGTATTTATACTTTTCAGGGTCCTTTTTAATTTTGGCTTCGGAG
>CAZWGD010000138.1:0-6523 GCA_964633235.1 uncultured Desulfobacteraceae bacterium
TTTTCCGCAAGACCAGAGACTTCCGGAATACAAAGCCTCAAAAGAAAAAGTAGCCGCCCTTCAGGGCCATATCCACCACGGTATGCATATTGCGTTTTATTGACCTGTGCCGGCAGCCTCCAAAACAGCCATAACCTGACCGGCTATCTCCCGCTCCTCCCGGGTGGGCACCACCAGAACCTTCACCGGGCTATCCGGGGCACTGATCTCTCGGGCTTTTGAGGACCGGGCCTGATTCCTGTCCCGGTCAACCGTTATTCCCAGCCGGCTTAATCCCGCCACGGTTTTTTCACGAACCAGGGGCGAGTTTTCGCCGATGCCGGCGGTGAAGACCACGGCATCCACCCGGCCCATGGCCGCTATGTAGGCCCCGATGTATTTCTTTATGCGGTAACAGAAAACTTCCAGCGCATTTCGTGCAGCATCATCACCTTGTTCCATGGCATCGATAATGTCCCTGAGATCGCTCAGTTTCCCACCGCTCAACCCCAGCAGGCCGCTTTTTTTGTTGAGGATGTTTCGTACCTGGGGCAAAGTCAGACCGTTATGCTCCATCAGGTGCAAGACAATGGCCGGGTCCAAATCGCCGCAGCGGGTGCCCATGACCAATCCCTCCAACGGCGTGAGGCCCATGCTGGTGTCCAGACTGAGGCCGCCCTGCACGGCGGTTATGCTGCAACCGTTGCCCAGATGGCAAGTGATCAGGTTGAGTTCTTCCGGGGTACGGTCCAGGAATCTCGCGGCTTCGAGGGAGACATTCCGGTGGCTGATGCCGTGAAATCCGTAGCGACGGATTTTGTCATTCCGATACAGTTCCAGTGGCAGTGCATACATGAAAGCATGGGCGGGAATGGTACTGTGAAAGGCGGTATCGAATATTCCCACGTGCACGGCCTGGGGAAAGGCCGTTTCAGCTGCTTCAATGCCCTCCAGGTTGGGCGGATTGTGCAAAGGCGCCAAGTCAAAATATTCCCTGATGACCTCTTTAACCGCAGCATTGATGACCATGGGCTGATTGAGCTTCTCACCGCCATGCACCACCCGGTGACCTACCGCCTGGACTTCTTCAAGTGAATTCAGACAACCTGCCCGAGGGTCTACAAGGTGACGGGCCAATACCGAAACCGCTTCGGCGGTGTTCCGAATTTTTACCGGTTTTTCAACGGGTTCCCGCTCCCCGGCCCGATAGTGCAACAGGGTTCCGTTCAAACCGATACGTTCCACCACTCCCGCAGCCATCACCGAATCCACGGTTGGTCCAAAACACGTTAATTTTACGGAAGAACTTCCTGCATTGACAACGATTATATACAATAGATAGCCGCTCAGAACACAAAAAATCAATGAATTCGCAAATCGAGACTCTAAGCCTCACGCACCGGATGTACGGTCAACACCGGGACTTTAGAGCCTTGCACGACCCTCTGGGCCACGCTGCCGAAGAAAACGGTGCCCAAACCGCTTCGTCCATGGGTACCCATAATGACCAGGGAAATGTTCTTCCTTTCGATGTAATTTAGAATCTGACGTCCACTATGGCCGATCAATACATTGGTTTTCATCTGCTTTACATCCGGAAAATGCCTTGCCACGAATTTATCAATTTCCCGCCGTACATTGTGTGTAATCTGATCCATCACATTGGTCACAGAGGAGAGGGTAGGGCCTTCGTATCTGGAAACCACATGGACCATGTGAAGTTCGGATCCGAATTTATCTATCATCGTGGCCACATGCTCGGCAACCAACTGGGATTCTTTAGAAAAATCAACTGGGAAAAGTATTCTGGGATAAGTGATCATATCTCTGTCTCCTTTTTCTACATAGTTCTCTTATGCCTTATAAATCAGATAGCCCAGGTACCCCACATAGCAGAACAGAAGGATGAGTCCGTCTTTACGGGTCACAGTATAGGATTTTCGCATCATGAACCAGGGTAGCGCGCTGATGAATATCATTGCCAGGTAATCGATTACCAGACCGCTGTGAAAAAAGCCACCCGGTATGGGGATGGGCCGGATCAGGGAAGCCGCTCCCACCACGCTGAGAATGTTGAACACGTTGCTTCCCACCAGGTTGCCGATGCTGATATCCATCTCCTTTTTGATGGCAGCCACAACAGAGGTTGCCAGTTCGGGAAGCGACGTGCCGAAGGCCACGATAGTCAGCCCTATGAATTTCTCGGAAACCCCCAGCACCGTCATAATCTTTACGGCGGAATCCACCACCAGTTGTGCCCCCAATACCACGCCGCATATGCCCACGCCGATGAACAGGATCTGTTTACCCCTCGATGCTATGAAGCCCACTTCTTCAAGGCCCAGTTGGCTCATGATGGCCTCTTCATTGGCCCCGCTTGCGGATTCTTTCTGGGCAGTGTAATAGTTGAAAAACGTGTACAAAATAATACCGCCAAAGAGGGTAGCCCCTTCAAAACGTCCGATGGTGGAATTGAGGGAAAGTACCAGCAGATACAAGGAAATGCCAATCATGATGGGGATGTCCCGTTTCACCACCTGTGCGTGGCAGGTGATGGGCTGAAAAACCGCCGACATTCCCAGAACGAGCGCGATGTTGCAGATATTGCTTCCCACCACATTCCCCACAGCAATCATGCTCTTGCCCTGAATTGAGGAAACCACGCTGACCACCAGTTCCGGCGCAGACGTACCGAAGGCCACCACCGTGAGACCGATCACCACCGGCGTCACGCCCAGGCTTCTGGCCAGGCTGGACGAACCCTTCACCAGCCATTCCGCCCCGTAATAAAGCATGGCAAAACCGAATACGCAAAACAATGTGTTAAGCGCCATATTTTCCTCTCAATAGAATAAGTGTTTCGACGGGAAGTTCACTAATCGAATGATTCTGACCAGACAAAGACTTTATAGGCGTACACGGATTTTGTGTCAACACAATGCCTTTAGGGTTTGGAAAAAAATAACTTGGAACCCCTTACAATTCTATACAATCGGGTTTCCAAATATACGGCGGCGGGGTCTGAAAGACGCTCCGCCGCCGAAATTGCTCGGTCTTGGTGGTTTATGGCCTTTGTGAACCGGACTTAGAGCACGCCCATTATTTCAGCACCGAAGGCAACCAGGTTACAATGCCGGGGAAAAACAGTATGAGTAGTACGCCCACGCACTGCAAGGCCATGAACTGCATCATGCCGGCGTATATGTCTTTCAGATCCCAATCGGGAACGACGCCTTTCAAGAAATACGCCGATAGCGCCACGGGTGGTGAGAGCCAGGCCGTTTGAAGTGTCACCGCCACCAGAATGCTGAACCAGGTCATATCGTAACCCACATGGTTAACGATGGGAAGCAACACCGGCAGAATAATCAGCACGATGGGCACCCACTCCAGCGGCCAACCCAGGACAAAGATAAGGGCCAGGATCAGAATCAACAAGATCATGGGCGGCAGATGGGTCTTTAAAAGCAGTTCAGTGAGCAGCGTGGCGGATCCCAGCCGGGAGAAGACAGATCCGAAGAAATTGGAGGCTGCCACCAACAACAGGATCATGGCCGAGATTTCAAGGGTGCGGAACATGGATTTCTTGAGCCCGCCAAAGGTCAGGCGCTTGTAGATAAAGCTGAGGATCAGAGCACCGAAGGCGCCGGCGGCAGCGCCTTCGGTGGGAGTGGCCATTCCCGCCATGATGCTGCCCAGAGTGGCCATAATCAGGGCTGAGACCGGCAGCACCCCAAAGAGCAACTCCCTGACAATATAGGCCTTGGACGGGGCCCTGAGATGCTCGGCGAGCGGCGGGCCCAGCGCCGGTTTAAAGTAGGAGCGGACCAGGGCATAGGTCATATACAACCCGGCCAGCATGATACCGGGGAGAATGGCGGCGGCGAACAGTTCCGTCACCGGTACGCCCACAACCGGTCCCATTACCACGAGCATGATGCTGGGGGGGATGAGGATGCCAAGGGTTCCACCGGCGGTGATGCACCCGGCTGAAAGCCGGGTGTCGTATTTGCTTTCCTTCATGGTGGGAGCGGCCATAACCCCCAAAAGGGTAATGGAGGAACCCACAATACCGGTGGCTGCGGCAAAAATAGTGGCTGTGGAGGTCACGGCCAGATACAGCGAACCGCTGAGCCTGGCCAGCATGAGCTGAAAGGCCTTAAAAAGCCGGTTCATCAATCCGGAATCTTCCAAAATGTACCCCATGAACAGGAAGAAAGGCACTGCTGAAAGAACTGTATCTGTCATGACCCCGAAAAACTGTAACGTCATGAGATAAAAAACCACTTGACCAAACCCGATATAGCCCAGCACCAGGGCCAGGAATATCAGGGTAAATGAGATGGGGAAACCTATACAGATCAAACCGAACAGGCTGGCCAACCCCACGAGACCTAATATCTCGGGGCTCATGTTTCCACTCCTTCCACTTCCTCATAGAGTTGAATGCCCGTTTTGGCGGTGTACAGGCTTTTGGTGAGTTCAGAGACCCCTTGGATGAGCAACAAAGCGATGGCCAGGGGTATGCAAAGCTTCAAGGGCCAGATCTGCGGCATCCAGGGACTGCTGATGATGCGCTCCTGCAACAGGGTCGATTTCCATGCATATCCCCAGGATATCCACATAAAGATCCCCAATCCCGGAAAATAACAGGTGATGTAAAGGATAGAGTCTACAATGCCTTTGGTTCGGGTAGACCAGTTTTCGTAAAGGAAATCCGTCCGGATATGCTGATGCCTCTGCAAGGTATAGGCTGACCCCAGCATGAAAAAGGCGCCATAGAGAATCGTGCTCAAATCTCCGGCCCAGATCGTTGGTGCGTTGAAAAAATACCGGGCGGCCACCTCATAAACCAGGCTGGCGATCATGGGCAGGACCATCCAGGCAATCCCCTTTCCCGTCCAGACGGTAAATGTGTCTATGGCACTGGTCAGTTTGGCCAGGCCGGGGGGGAGTATGTCTCCGGCAGCACGGTTTCCAGCAGCATCCGGGGCGATTTTTTTGTTCGTCGATTCTTCCATGGATACCCCGTTTCTCATATTCTCATAAAGGTTTAGTGCAGTCGGCCGGGGACTCCCGTGTGGCGCCTCGGCCGACATGGAACAGGTTTAAATCCGCCGGCTGGGAGCGCCGAGCACTCTCAGCCAGGGGGAAAGGTTTTGTTCTATTTGACCACTCCGCTGTCCAGAGCGGCCTTACCCATCTTGTAGTAGACGCCATTGGCCTTGGTCTCGTAAGGTACGGTGAGCTGAGCCCATTCCTGCATGGATACCAGGACCTTTTTGAAGAAAGGATCCTTGGCGGCGTACTTGTCCAGGATTTTTTTCGCGGCTTTCATGTACTGCTCGACGTACTCCTCCGGGGTGTCATGAACAATCACACCCTGCGTTTCCTGCATCATTTTCAGTGCCTTGGCATTCTGGCTGACATTCCAGTTATAGGAGTCGGCCGCGCAACTCAGGATGGCTGTGTTGAACATGGCCTGGAGGTCTTTGGGGAGTTTTTTCCACCAGTCCAGGTTGACGTAGATGTCGCCGATGGAGATGGCCTGGTGCAGGCCCTGAAGGTAGTAGTGTTTCCATACGGAGCTGAGACCCAGATTCTTGTCGTCGGCCGGACTGATCCACTCGGCAGCGTCGATGACGCCGCGCTGGGCTGAGGGCACGATCTCACCACCCGGCATGGATACAGCGGGGATGCCCAGGGCCTTGAAGGACTCGGAGGGGATGCCCGGGGGGGAGCGGAACTTCATTTTCTTCAATTCTTCGAGATTCTTGAAAGGTTTCTTAAACCAGCCGAACGGCTCCGGACCCATGGGCATGCACATGAACCCCCGGATGTTGTAGCCTAAAACTTTGGTAAAGTATTCCTGATAAAGTTCGTTTCCGCCGCCGTCATACAGCCAGGACATGGTGCCGATCTGGTCCAGACCAAAGCCTAAGCCCGCGGTGGGGGCAGAGAAAAGCAAGCCTGCCGGATGTTTTCCGGACCAATAGTGGGTCCAGGCAAAACCACCGTTTACAATGCCCTTGTCCACGGCATCGAGAATTTCGAATACGGGAACGATGGCGCCGGCGGGGAGCACTTCCACTTTCAGGCGGCCGGCGGACATGTCGTCGATCCGTTTGGCCATGCGCTGGATCAGTTGGAAGTAGATGCTGGCATTGGGAACCGCAGTTTGAATCTGCAATTTATATTTCTTGGCGGCAGCCTGTGCCGGCTGGCCGTTTGCCATACCCAATACGGCCACGCAGGCGATTAAAAGCGCTATCAAAGCAATTTTTTTAGCAAATTTCATTTGTCTCTCCTCTCGAAAATAGACGGTTAATACCAAACGGTTGATGATTCAAAGCTGTGTGAGATCTGAGCCTTTCACCTCCTTTCCGCATACCTTACCGCCCCAGGCGGTTAAGCACTTCGCGTACAATATCTCCCACCAGGTTTTCCACCTGTGCCGGGTCCTGAGCGGCTCCGGTTGCGCCTGGTGGCGCGCTGAGCCCCAGAAGTCCGGCGGCATTGTCATGCATGATCTTCTGGCGCACTT